>DAYJ01000064.1 GCA_002506875.1 Euryarchaeota archaeon UBA40
ATCTGTCAGTATCTTGTCTGCGTCACCAGTGTGTACAATCTTACCGTTGGAAACGATGTATCCCCTATCCGACCTAGCCAGTGAGAGGCGTGCGTTCTGTTCGACAATGAGAACAGTAATCCCCTGTTCCCTTAGCGAGTCGATTCTCTCAATAATCTGTTGCTGGTACAGTGGAGATAGAGCTGCTGTGGGCTCATCCAAGAGGAGGAATTTTGGATCAGATATTAGTGCCCTAGATATTGCTAGCATTTGTCTTTCTCCTCCTGAAAGTGAGGCGGCTAGGTCGTGAATTCTGTCTCTCAAATCTGGGAACATGTCTAGTGCCCTCTCTATTCTTTCAGACAGAGTAATGCTCGGAAGACTGTTGCCTCCCATCTGAAGATTCTCCAATACGGAGAGCGAGGGGAATACGTTGTCCACTTGTGGGACATATGCTATTCCCTGGTTGACGAGTTGGTCGGTTCTCCATCCCGAGACGTCATTTCCCCTGTAGGATACCTCGCCCGAGTAGTAGGTAGCGATTCCGAAAATTGTCTTTATCAGCGTTGATTTGCCACAGCCATTGGGCCCTATTATTGTGACAAACTCCCCTTCGTCGACATACATATCAATGCCATATAGAATCTGGACTGAGCCATATCCTCCCTCCAGTCCCTTGATATCCAGTACCCTGCTCATATTTACTCCTCCTCTGACGGAGAGCCAGCGGCCCCGAGATACGCCTCAATTACTTCCTTATTCGCTCTGACCTCATCTGGAGTTCCCTGCATCAGAACCTCTCCCTCATTCATTACAACTATCCTATCAACACCCTGTCGAAGAATGAAGTCCATATTGTGTTCTATGATGAGGATTGAAATTCCTGTCTCATCGACGATCTTTCTCAAGTTATTGAAAATCTTCATTGCCAAAGGTCCAGCTACCCCTGCCACTGGCTCATCTAGAAGTAGGAGTTTAGGACTTCCCATCATCGATCTGCCAATGTCTACAAGCTTTGATTGCCCTCCTGAAAGCTCACTTGCAAGATTGTGTGCCATGTGTGGTACTTCGAGTTGATCGAGTGCCTCGTAGGCCATCTGCAGCCTCGCCCTCTCAGACTGGTTTTTTGGTGAGAAGAGAGACCTAAGGAATTCAACAGGCGTGGATCCGAATTGGTTTCTTGGTGGGACCATGAGGTTCTCTATTACTGTCATCTCTCTCCAGAGATTGGTGTGCTGGAAAGTCCTAGTCATACCTTTATTCTGAATTTGATCCGGTCTGAGGTTTGAGATGTCTTCTCCGAACATCTCTACCTCTCCTGAGGTCTGCTGGAGTAAACCGCTAATACAATTGAATGTGGTAGATTTTCCACATCCATTTGGACCAATTAAGCCCACGAACTCGCCCTCACCAACTTCGAATGAAACATCTTTGACGGCGACTAAACCACCAAACTCCTTTCGGAGTCTGTCTACCTTCAAAATCGTCTTATTCACTGGAATCGCCCCCAATCGGTCGACTCGGTCTTGAAGGTACTTCTGGAAGGAGACCCTTGGAATTGAACTTGAGGGAGAACAGCATAAGACAGCCGATTAGCAGAAGTTTGATGTAAACCATATCTGCACTAATCACACCACCGAAGAATGACTCATCAATTGATCGTTGGTCGAGTAATATTCCTGCTAAGAAGAATATTGATGCCCCTGATGCCCCTAAATCAAGAAGCTTTGAGGACCTCGTGGCTATACCAATTACTGTAATTGTTAGGAATATTGAGAACACGTCCCATTGATTCGTCAGAATCCATTCAAAGAGGGAGTCTATCCTGCCGGCCGTTGAATGCAAAGGTAGGTCTGATGATCCTTGAGCGGCTACGAGGACGTTGAACACAAATTCCATTAGCACAATTATGAATGCGCCAATGACCATTCCTCTGTTGTTGGATGTCCCTCCTATGATGAATGCAGCCCATACGAGGAATGTTGATCTTGCTGGAGACATGAAGCTTGCATCAAATCCTGTCAGCTTCCATGCCCATAAAGCTCCTGCTAAGGCGGCTATTGCCGCTCCCAGAGCCAGACTAGCCGCTTTGTGAGTCAGAATGTCATGTCCATGGTGCTGGGCCACCTCCTCATCTTCTCTTATAGCCTTCAGAATCCTTCCCCATGGAGAGGACAGTAGTCTAGACAAGATCAGCCAAACTACCACCACAGAAAACACGGAGATGAGCATCAACATCAGCATATACGGGGCTGGTTCACCTAAATTTAGCAACTCACCGATGTGATAAGCGGGGGTGCTATCGAGCAATACATCATCTCTGCATGCATCTGGGCTAGCCCATTGAGTATCTGGCCCGGAACTCTCTGAGCCACAGAACCACCAGTCCTCCAGAGGGAGGGGGTATCCTGATATTCCTATAGCCGAAGCAACGGGCCCTGCCCTCAGTAGTGGCTCTCCTGCCAGAAGAACTCTGACAATCTCACCCAATGAGATAGTTACTATAGCGAAGTAATCGGTTCTGAGACGTGCAGTGGGATAGGCGAGTAGCCACCCGATTAATGCAGCTAGGAGCATTCCTACAATAGTGGCTTCCAGAATCCCCCAGTCATACCCATGTACCCTCTCAGGAGCAGACAAAATGGACACCGTAATTGCACCTATCGATACAAAGAAGATAATTCCAAAGTTTACCATACCAGTATACCCAGTATGCAGATTCAGTGAGAATGCCATTAGGATGAATATCGAAAGTGTGAGGAGGACATTTGAGACTTGGAGTGTTTTCTTGAATGCGAATGTATCTGATTCCGCGATTGGTAGCCAGACCAGGAATAAGACTAGGGCTAGCAGAAGTGCATAGAATAGGAGGCTGGAGCCTAGGAGGCTTTGTCTGCCATACATTTGAAGTTCTTTCTTGCTGTTTTTTGGTATTTTCAACATATCCATAAACGAATCTAGATATCGGCTGATTCGATTAGAGAATTCAAGATTCTTTGTAGCTTTAGCTATTATCTCCTGGACTTTATTTTTCTGGTTTCTGACCATTGCCTCGTGGTTCCTATCCAGTATGGACCATTTCCGTCTAATGGATTCAAACGGGGCATATATGGCTTGTACGATCTTCTTGAAAGTTATAATCGGGGTCGACTGTGTGAACTGATTCTCGTTTCCTGAGATTATCTTAATGCCCTCATATATCGAATAGGCCCAAAGACAGATAACAGCCAATGGCCAAATTAAATCTCCTGTATCTACAATGAAGTTTACTATATCGACCTCTAATCTCATCTGATTAAGCCATGATTGCTGCATGTCGGCAACAGCGCCCGGGATCCACTGCTCTGCTTCGAATGGGGTCAGATCACTGGGAGGATTGGTTTGCTCCAAGAGATGTTCTTCAGTCAGAGGAGAGTCTGAAAGAAGGATCTCTCCATCATTCCTTCCTGTAATGAGGAAAAGATTAGATTCGGCGAATTCGTTGCTCTGGCATGAGTCTGCGCAAGATCCATCCGCAAAGGAGTTCCTACCTACGAATTTACTGAACCTGTAATAGACATATGAAGCGAGTGCAACCGCTGAGAAAGTTTGTGTCTTGTGGGTGCTTCCTCTCCACCAGTGATGAAGGCCGAAAATACCAGTAGGGAGAATTGCTAGACCGGCGGCAATTTTGTCGTCTTTTTCGGATGCTTCTTTCCTTTTTCTTAACCTGTCGATTTTCCACTTCTCATATGCGTCCCCAATGCCCTCAGGCATTATCATAAGAATGGCGACGAGGAAAATGTATGGCATCACTCCATCCAATGCAGAGTAGTTAGATCTGCCCAATGGAAGTCCGACTCCTATCAGAACTGGAGAAGACAACGCTCTTACAAATCCAACAATTATTGAGCCAACGATCGCACCTGGAATAGATCCGATTGTCCCAAGTACAATTATTGCAAACGAAGGTAACAAAAGAGTGAATGCGGTTTCAGGACTGAATCTAAGTGTCATCGCAAAGATAGCCCCACCCATCCCTGATATTCCGGCTGAAAGAAAGGCACTAGAAAGGTGAACTCTTTCCACATTTATCCCACTGCTAGCTGCAAGTTCTGGATTATCTGCTACTGCCCTCATCCTCCTGCCTAGTCTTGTTTTATTGAGAAGGAGCATCAGGAGAATCACTGATGAGAATATGACGAATGGGACTGCTCCCTTGTAGTATGCATAGTTGGTGGTAGCCTGGGTTACGCAATCTGCTGTGGTGTCATAGAGTTCGTATGCGGGTTTGGATGCCTCATTGACGATTCTTGACAAAATCGGCTCACCGGACTCGTCGACACCCGTTTCCTCACATGTCCATTGGGTGTATGTCCGTCCGTCTTCAAGAGTTCTATCTCCAAGATTCAGCCTTAACTTGGTTGTTGGAATCTCCCATCTCAGACTTGGCATCCTCCAATCTCCCTCGGGCTCAAACATGTTTCTTGATGAACCGAATCTAAGGTAAGTCAGAGCCCTTAGAATCAGAGCAACGCCCAGTGACGCAATCATCATTACTTGCGGGGTTGCTTTGCTCTTACGGAACCCTCTGTACACCAATCTATCGATTATGACTCCAGCCATCCCTGTTAGAACGAATGCCGCGAATAGCGTGAATAGGAGTACGGACCATGTTAGGACGCCGTCTTTAGTAGTGCTAAGGCTGGACAATGGGAAGAAATAATCTGTCCAAATCATTATCATTGAAAGGTACATTCCTATCATGAACAGTTCAGACTGTGCGAAGTTTCCATACCTCTGTACCTTGTAGGTCAAAGTCAGTCCGATAGCTATTGCGAGATATGTCGAAGACCATGTTAGAGTCCCTGTGATAATTGAAACGAGATCTAGTGTGAAAGAGGCCCCAGTGTCCAAACCCCTTAGTAGAATATCCAGTGTAACAAATGTTACTAAGACCATGAAAATCGGTGAAAGTATCAAACAGGCGGTCCTGAGATTACTACTTGGAATATCGTCAAAGAGAACTTTGATCAGGATAAAACCCGCAGTAATTGACTCGATTACTTGCATCAGCCAAACTAGGTCGTTTGGTAGACCGTCACCGACAATGAGGTCCAGGAGGTTGAGTAGCCCCCAGCCATTGGAGGTGCCGAGAAGATTCGCATCGATGAATAGGAATAACGCAATCAAGACCCTTCGTGTTCCCCTAGGGAGATTTGAGAACTTTTCACGGGCTTCATGCAGCATCTACTACACGTACCTTCATCGTTTGAAATCAAATTGTTGGGGCAGTGCGGCGAGACACGCTCGCCGCACTGCTTTACGTTACCAATCAGACGATTCCGTTGACTGGATCCCAGTTCCTAGCACAGTCATATGAGACTGTGTCAGTGGTTGCATCGTGAGAGAACTCACCGACGCAGAAGCCAGCTGCTGGAACATCTCCATTCGACATGAAGGTGATTGCTCCACTAGCTCCTTCTAGACCATTGCCGGTCCCCATTATTGCCATATCCTTGGTAATGCCTGGGGTTGCTAGGGCTGTGAAGGCAGCGAATGCTGTGATGTAAACAGCATCGAATGCCTCAGCGGTGTAGATACCACCAGCGCAAGCAGGGTTAGCAGCACACTGAGCCGCGAAGACCATGCCCACTGTTGACATTGCGCCACCGGATGATGGCTTTGTGGCGATAACACCGTCTACTAGGGACTTGTCTGCCATATCGGCAGCTAGTCCTTCCTCAGCAATTCCGTCTGCTCCGTAGATAGCTCCTGTGAATCCTTGAAGGGCCATCTCCTCGATTAGAGCAGCTCCATCTGCGGCATAGGATACTAGCATAGCGGAGGTGCATCCCTCGCTAACCACTGTGCTCACAATGGATGTGAAGTCAGTAGCTGTCTCCTCGTATCCAATCTGTGTGCAGATGTGGGCTGCGTCCATGCTGCCGACAAATGCGTCAGCTAGGCCGGATCCGTATGCATTCGTCATGTGGATGACTGCGACATTGTCCTGCATGTCTGCGGTCATGACATCAGCTACAACCGACCCCTGGAACGCGTCGCTTGGAACGACACGGTAGAAGGATGGGTATGCTGTTGCATCAGAGAGCGCTGGGCTCGTGCTTGCGTAGGATACCTGTGGGATTCCAGCAGCGGAAAGTATCGCATTGGCTCCCATTGAAGCTCCGGAGCATGCTGCTCCGACTACTCCCCATACGCCTGCATCGACTAGGGTCTGAGCTGCAGCTGCAGCCATCGTACCATCACAGCCTGAGTCTGCGTAGACTATCTCGAACTGAACTCCCTGACTGTATGCCAGAGTGTTAGCAAGACCTAGCGTAATCTGCGAAGCAGCCACGAATCCATCTGCGTATACTGCAATTGGGCCAGTAGCATCGTTCAAGAATCCAATCTTGATTGTAGCTCCGTTCCATGGTGCATCAGAGACTCCGTCGCCTCCAGCTTCCCACATCCTGTCACAGTTGAAGTACTCTCCAAATGTTGGAACGTGGTGGAAGGTACAGACATCGTATCCGGATCCTCCAACGTCTCCGTTGTCTAGGAATGTGTGCGTGCCACTGTCTCCAGCGTAAGCATCACCGACCATTGGGACATGCATGCCCATGTTCTCTCCGTCCTCCATCATTGCCGCGTGACCGAGCATCATTACTGCGTCGTACGCTTCAGAGGTGAAGATTCCAGTCTGACAGACTGAGTCAGCTGCACAAGCTGCTGCGAAGACGCCTGCTCCTGCTGCCGCGGCTCTTGGCCTTGTGACCTCGATTCCGTTTGCTGCAGCTGGGTTGGTGTACTCCTCTAGTGCTGCCGATCCAGCCATTCCATCAGCGCTGAAGATTGGTATGGTAGCGCCCATGACTGCCATGGTCTCGACGATCATTGCACCATCAGCGGCATATGAGCCAAGGAAGACTGAGTCGCATCCTGCGTCCATGACTGCCTGAACGGCAGTTTGGAAGTCGGTTGCTGTCTCCTCGTAACCTGCCTGCAGGCAGACTGCGTCCTGGCCCAGGTTGAGCGCTACTGCGTCTCCTAGACCTGCACCGTAGCTGTTGGTCATGTGCACGACAGCGGTGTTAGAAACTCCGCTTGCCATTATCATGTCAGCAGCAGCCTGACCCTGCAGAGCGTCGCTTGGAACGATTCTGTAGAAGTGAGGGTACGCGGTTGCGTCACTCAGAGCTGGAGATGTGCTAGCGTAGGAGATCATAGGGATTCCAGCAGCCTGTAGGACTGCGTTTGCACCCATTGACGCACCGGAGCACGCTGCGCCGGCTACTGCTACAACACCTGCGTCCGCTAGGGACTGCGCGGCTGTACCGGCCATCTGACCGTCACATCCAGAGTCTGCCTCGATAATCTCGAAGACATAGTCGTCACCCATTGCGTTTAGGTCATCCATTGCGGCATTCCATGCGTATGTGAATGGTGCAGCGAACTGGGCGATTGGCCCTGTTGCGTCATTCAGGAAACCCAGCTTGATTGTTACAGCTGGGTCTGCTGGAGCGACGAACATTGGGTTCTCTGCTCCCATGTAGTGGGCTGCGATCTCGTCTGCCACAGCGTGTGCTATGTCAGCGTCGAATCCTACTACCGCACCCGAGTCATCGTAGCTCTCGAATGGAGGGTAGAACGGGTCTGTGCATAGCCTTAGGCTTCCAGACTCCAGAACGGCTGTCAGATCGCTTCCCTCAGTTGGTACTGGGTAGGAAGTTGCTGTGTCCATTGTGGTGTCATCGGCTAGGGTCACTGCACCATCGAAACTGGCGCCATAAATCAGGTCGTACTCACCAGAGTCAACCATAGCACCAATTGCCATGTTCAGTGCGCCCAGTAGCTCTCCGGAGGAATCCCCCTGGACAGCCATACCGAAGTTCTCATCCGAGAAGGTTACCATCAAGGTACCCTCTAGGGATAGAACAGGAGCATCACCCATAGCGTAGTGTACGTCACCGTTGTTCAAAGCAGCGATTACCGAAGGGAAATCGTCGTATGCGCTGATCGTAGCGGCACCAAGGTTCTCTTGTGCGTACAAGTCCGAGGTTGTTCCGGACTGCACGCCAATTGTGGTACCTTCTGCGTTCAGGTCTGCGACGGCACTGATTGAAGCGGCGCCGGTTCCGCCGATTACACCCTGGCTACTTGTGTAGTAGGCCCTGGTGAAGTCGACAGCTTGCTCTCGCTCGTCAGTCTTCGTCATCGCCGATATGATGGCGTCGCACATATCGCCGGCATTCAGGTTGGGGATTATTGGGTCCCATGCGGACTCCACGAAGTCGGCACTAACATCACTAGCCATCGAAATGGACCAGTCAGGTGTGTCTTCTTCATCATCCCCACCAAGGCATCCGGCGAAAGCTGCCGCCAGCATGCTCATGGTAAGCATCATTGCAATCATCTTGTTGTTCTTCATTAGAAACTCACGTTCCAGTGCCCGCACGACGACGTATATATGTTATAGAGATTCTCAAAAAAAAGTCAAAAAAA
>DAYJ01000133.1 GCA_002506875.1 Euryarchaeota archaeon UBA40
GATTCGTAAGCAAGAGGATTGGCCGGATCTCGTTCTACTGGATGGTGGTGAAACCCATCTGAACATGATGAGAGATCTTCTCGATGATCTCGGGCTAAGAGATTCCATCACATATGCTGCTCTCGCGAAGAAAGAGGAAACGCTCTATCGTCCTAATGAAGCACCAATAATTCTCGATCGGAGAGGGCGTCTATTCATCCATGCTAGAGACGAAGCACACCGGTTTGTCAATCGCTTTCATCGCAAACGACGAGCGCGCTCAGCAATTGCCGATCCTCTCGAAACGGTCCCGGGGCTCGGTGCAAAGAAACTTCAATCACTTCTCCGTCATTTCGGTGGCAGAAAGGGTATCGAACATGCAACAGCCAAGGATTTGGTCTCAGCACCTGGTATAGGACCTGCATTAGCTGAACGAATTATAGAACATCTACACTGATAATCAGCGTATCTTCTGTTTAATTCGGCCCTGCATATAGATCTCAGCAGGGTCGTTATCAGCCCAAGGATCTTCGCCCCATCCACCTGATTCAGACCAGTCACCATCCATCGGTACAGGTGGCAATCCATCTTCCAACAGCACAGCCTGAGTATTTTGGATGACTGCACGACGAGCGCGCTTCTTCTCCTCTTCGAGAATTGCCCGTTTCTTAGCCCTCTTCGCATGGCGTCGATACATGAGGAAAATAATGAGCAGCGCGAGTGCAGTGAGATATGGCGTTATCTCGATTAGAATAAATTCGTAACCAAGCATCAGCGTGAAAGTCAGCGTATCTGTAGAATCTGCGCAATCCTCTGTTTCACAGAGAGGCAC
The DNA here is from genome assembly GCA_002506875.1 of Euryarchaeota archaeon UBA40. Classification (GTDB taxonomy): domain Archaea; phylum Thermoplasmatota; class Poseidoniia; order Poseidoniales; family Thalassarchaeaceae; genus MGIIb-N2. The sequence goes on from DAYJ01000133.1 coordinate 812, forward strand.
ACGATATGTCACATGTTGACGACCATCGATCGTCTCTACTGCTGCGTTACCCTGCTCGCTATGTATCTCCGCAACTCCAAGACCACGAGGGAATCCAAGATTCACCTCAACGCCTGGCTTGAGTTCAATACCTTCGGCGGTAGAGCCGACGGATGGAATTTCAGTAGTATAGACCGGTGCAGCAAAGCCACGCATACCACTGTTGACTGCAAGTCCACCTACGAAAGAACCCGCTAAGGATTCCATGATGCTTGCTGAAATTTGTGCAGGATTGGATATGGTCTCTATACCGAACATTTTGCCTTCCATCATCCCAATCCGGATAGTGGTCTTCTCAAGACGTGCTCCAATAGTAATCGGAATCTCATCCGAGAGTTCGGTACCTTGTATCTCTGTAAATGGGCTAATCTCCGTGATAAGAGAAATTCCTGAAAGATCGATGACAAGTCCGTTGAATTCAACTGGAATGCCTTGGGCCTCAAGATCAGCCTTCAACTGGTCATTCAGCCCACCCATCTCATCATCGATATCCTGATTCAATTGTTGAATCGAATCAGAAATCAACTGCGTAAGTGCAAATGAAAGATTCTGGAAACCCTGATCTGAAACCTCAAGCGTATGATTCACATCACCTAACGGAAGTATAGGAGCATCCACAAGACCTGCAAGCAAGCCGCCATCTCTGTCATCTCCGAGAGCAATCACGTGTCTGATGAGATCAGATGGTATCGATTCTACAGAGATGTAAGGCACATCATCATCCAATGATTCAGGCAGACCAATCCGGTGAACATGAACTTGCACGGAAGCCTCAAGATCCATCTCAACCTCTCCACTGAACTCCTTGATACTGAAGCTGGATAAATCCAATTCAACCTCACTACGAATGCAGGTACGCCAAGTGGAGAGGCAAAAGACATCTTCGCTCTCATCAGTACAATCCGTGGTCTCGTAGCATAGAGCATGCTCCCAAGGCCACGGGTTTGGCCCAGTGATGCCGACGTCCGTTGCCTCCGATCCCTCATGCACATAGACGAGTTCAATCATCTCAGGAGAATCGGAGGTGGACCGCAACCAGTCAGGCAATAGTAGGCGGATTGTGATATCTGCTGGCGGGATTGTCTCAGGTATGAAGTCCCCAATCATATCTGGATTAATCTCCTTCTCGATGGAAAGGACATTCATCAAAAGAGAAAGATCTTCGTTTTCGATGAACGACACATCGAGTGGATCGCCATTTGAGTCGGAGACATTGAGAAGGCGAGCCGCGAGATCAATGATTCCTAGGTTCATCTCACTCGATGTTGTCTCAAGCCGGATTGGATAGGTCCCATTCATCGCGTGCTGGCCTTCCACACAGAAGCCTGACGGGCTCAACTCAGCACAAGTTACCTGAGGGATATGAGTGAAGTCAAGTCCACCCGTTGCATCTGGAGGTGAGAATGACACCTCGCTAAATGTCACCGAAGTATCCATCATGCTGGTGAATGAATTGGCGAAGTCATCGATAGGCACGATGTCCACAAGGTCATTCATATCCACATATCCATTCTCCTGTAGCATTCGAATTCCGTCGGAGGTAATCCACGGCATATCGACACCTGAATCGAAGGGTTGGATTCCCCATGTAGACAGCATCGAAGCATCAAGATGGTTCACAGAAAGAGAAAGAGTTGCGACCGCGGCGGTATCATCGCTAGCGTCAATCTCGATCTCGATGCTCATCGCTTCATCGTTTGATTCCAACTGTACCGTCTTGGTCGTCGTCTCACGCCGAGACACGCGGATATCAGCCTCAGTCTCCGCTGACCCATCACCGTCTGTCGCATCACGATTGTCGATGACCCAGAGACCCGCGTTATATTCGAATAGATTCTCGAATCGTTGCACTTCAACTCCTGTGCCATCGAGGACCTCGAAATTCGCATACGAAGGTGGAGTGAGATCATAGGATACGAGATGGCCTTGCTCAGCCACAAGGGTGAAATTCGTGTCGATTCGAGTCCCCATCGTCAGAAGACCACGGGCCAATCTCTCATTGTCCTCCTGCCCTTGACCGAGGCCGTAATTGCTGGATTCAGATTGTACGGTTAGAACCACACGCATGCAAATTGGAGGATTGTAGGCATCCTCGGGCAGGGACGCATCCTCATCTGCAGAATCCTGCTCTGGATCGTCGGTGCAAGTGATTGGAGCGCCGGCCACATCGATGCTCTGACGGTACTCTACCGAGATGCCAGTTGAGGTACCGAAGGCTGCAGTCAGGGCAGTTTCAACCACATTACCAAACTCAGTGAGTAGCGTGTCCTTCACGGTCGGACCACTTGGGTTAGCAGGATCGGCGGGGAGAGGGAAATAGTTCCGAATATAATCCGCTGGCATTCCATCCGAGGTGGTACTGTTGCCCCCGAGGTTCACTGAATCGAGACCGATAGCGGTACGATTGAACTCATGAATCGCGAACTCCATGTCGAGGGTGAACTCCGTAAGCGAATTCATCTCAATCGCGTACTCGGATTCAACCCAAGTAGAACCTGGTGTGTCGTCATCCGTCCAATCCCAATCATCACATATGGTGGCGTCCGGGTATGGGAACCCTGTTCCAGGAATATCGTCGCAAATGGTGTTCGTCACTTCAGGAGAACCCGGGGGTGGGTCGGCGCTAATCACTGGAAGAGCGACAGAGACCAAGAGGAGGATGACTAGGGTACACAGAGCCTTCTGCTTCCTTGTTTCACGCATCTCAACGGACTCAGGTCCGCATCCTATAATGCAGTTCCCATTAACACGCGGTGTGGAGAGAGGTCAGATGAGCCCCCTTAGTCATGCTGACCGACTCCATGAAACATTAGAACAGTGGCTTGAAAACACCAAAATAGGCGACCCCGAGAAACTCCATTCAGACCTCCCGCGGCGCTGGGAGAGATTCGATAATGTGGCTCTTCTCCCACTCCATTCCTTCACCTCTGACTTGTGGACTGAGATTATCTCAGAAACATGGTGGGCCGAGGTTGCTGAAGCCCTCGAAGTCGAACGGCTCTTCCGTAAAGGAGAGATCAAAGGTAAACGGAGAGAGAGTACTGCTGAACTCCTGTATGGAGAAGGAGTTGATGTTGAACGTATCGAACACGGTGTACGATTCGTCTACCGTATTACAGAATGTATGTTCTCACAAGGAAATCTAAACGAGAGGGCAAGGATGGGTTCTATCAACGTTGAAGGAGAACAAATACTGGATCTCTATGCAGGAATCGGTTACTACACGCTACCATTGCTCGTTGGCTCAAAGACAACTGAAGTCATAGCTACCGAATGGAATCCTAACGCGATTCGCGACTTACATAAGGGCCTACTTCGAAACGGTGTTGAGAATCGTTGCACAGTGATTGAAGGAGACAATAGAACACATGGTAAACGACTCCAAGGATGCTTCGATCGAGTTATTCTCGGCCTCTTACCTCAACCTTGGGAGGGGTTGCAAACAGCGGTTGAGGCTCTTCGCCCAGAAGGTGGCATTCTTCATGTCCATGGTGTAGCCCCTGTGGAGAATCCGGAGTATTGGGAATCGGAGGTAATAGACCGATTGAAGGACATTGTTCCCGATGCGAAAGTCCGAGGCGTAGAACGAATTCGTGTCAAGTCCTATGCCCCACACTGGGACCATCGTGTCCTCGACGTCCAAATAGAGTCCTGAAATCGTTAGACTCATCAAATCGAAGTTATTGAAGATAGCATGGCCGGGCAGCCAAAGTCACCTGAGGCCGTCCTGCTTACCGATTTTGAGAATGATTTCGAGAGTGACACCGATACACGCCGCGAGGTCCGTCAACTGAATATTGCAGCGGTATCGACTGCCGGTTTCACCGTCATAATTCTACTTCTATCCATGGTTTGGAACGGTGACCACTCAATCGCAGAGGATGATCCTCTCGATGGAGACTGGTGGGCGGTCTCACTAGAAGATCGCTGGCTGATGGATCTGAACATGACAGGGGAACGTAGCCAACTACCCGAGAAAGGACCCTACAATTGGACTGGGCCAAGTGAGTACTTTGTCGAAGTCGATCTACCGGCCTCGGAACAGGATGTAGGCTTCCCGGGCCCT
>DAYJ01000121.1 GCA_002506875.1 Euryarchaeota archaeon UBA40
GACCCTGAACAAGCCGACATGATGGATGAGATGTGCATACTCGTAGATGAGGGAGACATGCCCATCGGATCAGCTAGCAAGTTGGATTGTCACCGAGGCGCAGGCTTGCGTCATCGCGCATTCTCGGTTCTGATTTTTGATGACCAAAACCGCCTCCTCCTCCAAAAAAGAGCCAATGACAAAATTACCTTTCCTGGTGTCTGGGCGAATTCTTGCTGTAGCCATCCTCTAGATATCGAAGGCGAACGTGAGACAGATGATGCCTCAGGTGTCAGAAACGCTGCAGTAAGAAAGATGGAACAGGAATTAGGGATTCCCATGGGATCTATACCGCAGGAATCTCTTCAATTTGTCACCCGTATGGAGTACGAAGCACGAATGAACGAGGTTTGGGTTGAACACGAAATCGACCATATTCTCGTGACTCGAGCAAATGTCGAAGCGAATCCTAATCCGAACGAAATCGATGAATGTCGTTGGGTAACTCAAAACGAACTTGAAGACATGGTCAAAGCCCACAATAATGGTGAATTGGTAATAGCGCCTTGGTTTGATCTGATTCGAATCAATCTACTGAAAGATTGGTGGAATGATATAGACGATATGTCGAAACATGTCGATGGAATCATCCATCGATTCATACAAGAAAGGCCAGATCGTGCAGGACTCTCAATGATGGAGAGGCATCGGGTTGCAGCAGAGCAATGTATCGCTCGAGCCATCGAAAAGAGTACTGAGCCACGCCTCGCAGGCGCTATGATGCACCTCATCGAGGGTGGAGGTAAGCGGCTTCGTGCTGTTCTTCCAAGCCTTGTCGGCGAGGCTGTAGGGCATCACCACGCAGGACATCACGACCTTGGAGCCGCCATTGAAATCATTCACAACTTCACACTCGTCCATGACGATATAATGGACAATGACCCTATTCGACGAGGGCGCCCCGCAGTCCATATCGCCTACGATATGCCTACGGCAATCAATGCGGGTGACGCAATGCTTGCCCTCGCCTTCGAAATGATTGCAGAATCCAAGGACATCCGTGGCGAGATGATGCGAGATCTAGTACGGGTGATTGGACGCATGGTACGAAATGTCTCAGAAGGACAACAAATGGACATGGATTTTGAGAAGCGAGAGGACCAGGTATCCGAGGAAGAATACCTTCGGATGATTGGTGGAAAGACGGCAGCCATGTTTGAGACCTGTGCTTTGACAGGAGCTATGCTCGCGGGCGCCTCTACCGAGATTCAGGAGGCTTGTCGAAAGTGGGGCCTAGAGACTGGACTCTGCTTCCAGTTGATGGATGATATAATCGACATTACTGGCGATACTGAGACACTTGGTAAACCCGCTGGAAGTGACGTATTGGAGGGGAAGCGGACACTAATGGCGATTCATGCTCTCAAGCAAGATCCTGCATCCCTCCCTACCTTCCACGCAATATTTGGAAAGGGAGAATCTGGCAAGGACTTACTCTCGAAGGCAATTAAGGAAATGGAATCGGTTGGCTCAATCGATTATGGGAGGACACGTGCTATGGAGCACCATGCTACCGCCCATGTGCACCTCGCAAATCTCAAAAAATCCGAGGCTAGAGCAATTCTTGAGAATCTTACTGATTGGCAGTTAGAACGTATGTCTTGAATCGGCCTAGTTCCGATGGCTCAATGAGGACGATTCCACAATCCGAATGATTATCCCTATTCAGGTTAGACGCGTAATTAATGCAGAGAACTGTTGCAATACTGGTCGTTATTGTGATGGTGTCCTCATCCATTGGATGCCTAAGTGAAGATGTAAATCAAGAATCTGAAATCTATGGGTGCAGCGATTCTACTGCGCTCAATTACAATCCTAATGCAACCAATGATGATGGTTCATGCTATCAGGTAATAGAAGAGAATCAGGACGATAACAACGTGCTAACGGGTTGTACCAATCCTCAAGCGCGTAATTTCATCGCGAATGCTACTGAAGATGATGGAAGTTGTGACCTCAGCATGAATGTCATCCTGATGATTGGTGATGGCATGGGGTGGGAAATGGTGCGAGCCGCAGCAATTTACAGCCAAATTAACTCGGGTATCCAGGGGAATTTACTAACAGATTTCTACACCTCAGGTAAAGGAAATGGCCTTACAATGCAAGAATTATCTGGTTTTCAAATTGCTACAACCTATTCAACAACTGTTGATGGTTCCAAAAAGAATAGCCTACGTGTTGATACTGGAAGCAATACACCCACTGCAAGTGAAGACTATCGAGATATTGAGTTCGATCCAAGGGAAAACTTAGTTCGATACGACCCCAATCTCGGAGGAGCTGCTCCTTGGGATTCAAGATACTATCACAACGATGACTCTACTTCTTTCGATCCACTGTATATTACCTATGATTATCCCGATAGTGCTCAAACTGCAACTACTCTGATGACTGGTGTCAAAACATTCTACAATGCAGTGGGAGTTGATCTGAATGAACGAGCTAACCCGAGTTTAGGAGATATTGCTTCAGATGAGGGGATGTGCGTAGGGATTAGTTCCAATGTACCAATTACACATGCAACCCCTGCCTCAGCATTCGCGAAAATAAACAGTCGATATCGTTTCCATGATGGGTCTATTTCTAATTCAATGGATGGTGATGATGTACTCTCTTGGTATGATAATTCAGATGGAATCAATATATTGTTAGGAACTGGAAACCCAAATTCCCATGTTAACGATTTCTATGTACCTTCATCATATCTCGATCAATTTACATCTAATTCCAACAATACTCTACTCCTCAATAGTCCAAATTCTGCAGATGCCCTTCATTCTGCAACATCAGCATATGATAGTGCATCAGATGGGAAAATATTGGGATTGTATGGAGGTATAGGACAAGCCAATCTCCCATATTCAGGCGCCAATGGCTCTTATGATCAAACAGGATGGGGACTCAATCTCAAAAATGGCCCCCCATCCGATATTTCTAGAGATTACGGGCCACTTACAAAAGAGGAATATATCCTAAAAGAACGTGATGAAAATCCAACACTTGCTGAAATGTCAGCAAGTATGCTAGAGGCCTGTGGAGATGATGAGCAGGGATTTTTCCTAACGATTGAATCTGGCGACATTGATTGGGCCGCCCATTCCAACAATTTGGATGCTTTAATCGGCTCGGTCATCGATTTTGACAAGGCAGTCGCTACCGTTGTTGATTGGATTGAGAAGAATGGAGGATGGGAACGAAATATGTTAGTAATCACAGCAGATCATGACCATTATCTGACGCTAACTGATAGTTTCCCAGAATTGATTCGAAACGACAACGCTTTGAATCTCACACTTGGAGGTAATGTGGAGGACATGGGGCATTTTTGGGGCCCTAGTAAATCAGATCCATATGGTGGCCAGAGCCATACAAATCGGCCCGTTCCAGTATTTTTCCAAGGAGATTGTTCACAAATTATAGATCAGAGCGTAGGCGAGGGATTCGATACCTACGGATATTACGCAGCAGGAGTTCCTGGAATGATAGACCAAGTTCACATTCATTTGGCTATGAAAGCCGCATTGATGGGCCATTGTGTTGATTGATACTGAAAAAGAGGAAATATTACCCCTAACATTACGTTCATTTGCTTGAACTATGTGCCTAGAGTATGACTCGATACTTTGCTGCTATCGCCCTTTGTTTCCTCATGACTCTCATACCCCTAGCAGGATGTGTCAGCCAGAATAGTGAC
>DAYJ01000111.1:0-2883 GCA_002506875.1 Euryarchaeota archaeon UBA40
TTCAAATCCCAGTGCCCCCACCTCATTCACCATTAGTTCGCCACAGACATCAAACACCGAGTTCTGTTGATTTACACTATGACGATTTCATCTGATGAGATGATAGCTTACGTTGACATGGACGGAGTGCTTGTCGATTTTCCATACAATATCGAAGATGTTCATGAGTCCATATTGGAGGAATGTAAGGAATGGTGTGCACGAACAAAAAACCATCATTCAGATTTTGATGGTCTGTTCTCGACTCTGCCACCCGTATTAGGGGGGGCGGAAGCACTTGTTCGACTTGAGGCTGGGGGTTACATCGTATATCTGCTATCAACTGCCCCTTGGAGTAACCATTCTTCGTCATCAGACAAGCGTCGATGGGTAGAACATCATCTTCCAGATCTTCCGATAAAGCGATTGATTCTTAGTCACCGAAAGGACCTCAATCGAGGCGCTCTCCTAATCGATGATCGGCCAAATAATGGTGCGAAAGAGTTTGGAGATTTTGAGGGGCAGCGTTGGATTCATTTCGGTTCAGAGAAATTTCCTGATTGGGACTCCGTGCTTACTGAGCTCGGCTGTTGACTCCACCGTCGTGGGGTTCATTTCTATCCATGACTTCGCTCGCTCCAATGTCCCGTACCATAAGTCCAGCAATTGGCATGGTTCTGCTGTTGCTCTTCCCTCTAGTGGGTAGTCTTGGTGCACCTAGCGATTTCGTGCCAGTATCTGATTCACCAGGCCAATATACTCGTGTGGAGTGGACGATGGAAATACCTCATCAAGAATTCGAGGCCGGTCCAGAGATGCCTTGGTGGGAACGGACTACACTGGATAATGACCGAAACAATATCCATGATTCGCTCCAAGAACGCGAAGGTATCTTGTGGATTGGATTGAGTTATGGTCGTGATGTCGTTGAACAGGATTTAGATGAATTACGTGCGCTTGGGATTGATCCTAAACTCAGGATTGATGCAGTCGACGCGATTCTACTCGGTGCTATTGATGCATCCTATCTGAATGATCTAACTATGCTCAATGGGGTTGTGATGGTAGAGGAATATGGCCTTCTTCGTTTTCATGGCGACATCCAAACGCATGCAGTAAAGGCGCGTCCATCAGATGTCTATCCAGATGGTGCATGGAATATCTCAGTTTCAGGCCAAGGAATCAACATCGCCCTAACAGACACTGGTGTTGACAGCGAGCATCCAGGTTTACTTGGCAAGCATGTGGCAGGATATGATGCGGTTTGCTTTGTTCATTCAGATCCGACTTGCATCTTTAATGGGGGTCGAGAGACGGATGGTTCCTTCGATCCGGATGATGGGAACCAGCATGGTACTGCATGTATGGGGATGGCTGCGGCAAGCGGTATTGGTCCTGATGGTAGCCAGACCGATTACTACGGTTCTGCTCCAAATGCCTCGCTAGTCGATGTGCGTATTGGTACCGATTTAGGGGCCGGTCCTTTCGAGAATTATCTGCTGGAGCAGGAGTTCTACGAATCCGCTATGAATGGGATTCAATGGATTATTGACAACAAGGATACGGCTTGGGCAGGTGCTGATGAAGATCTTCATGGCATCGATATCATTTCGCTCTCATGGGGGATTACGAGTCATGAGGGCGGCGGCAGCGACGGTGAAGACATGCATAGTCGAATCCTCAATGAGGCAACATTGGCCGGCGTGACAGTTAGTGTTGCTGCGGGCAATGATGGCCCGGACAATGACGGGTTATCCGGAATGGGGTCGAGTAGTCTTTCCATTACAGTTGGAGCCACTGACGATAAGAACACAATCGAACGCGAGGATGACACTGTTGCGGGGTATTCCAGCCGTGGTCCACGTCGTGACAATGGCGACTCTAACCCAATCAATGAACTCAAACCAGACGTCTCTGCGCCAGGTACGAACATCATCCAAGCAGAGGGTTGTGTTACTAGTGGTGGTTGCAACAATCTCGTCCCCGGACAGGATGCATCTGGCAATGACTACACTGGCCGAGGAAGTGGTACATCGTATGCTACTCCGGCAGTTACTGGAGTCATTGCCTTGATGATGGAAGCAAACCCTGATCTTGATCCACTACAAATTCGTGAGGTTCTCAAGCAGACTGCAGAGCGGCGTGGTGAGGCTACACAACCAGATGTGGATCCATACTGGAATCGGGATTTCGGATGGGGTATGGTGGATGCACGTGCCGCTGTAGAACTTTCATTCCATCTGATTGAGACCAACCAAACCTCGATGGTGGACTGGACTCTTCAGAATCACCATCTAAACACCACGGTGGATGCTTCCAGTATGGTGGTCATCACCGGCCATTCTTGGGGCATTGACTCTCCGGTTGAGAGTGTTGAATTCCGTATCGACGGAGGCCAGTGGTCTCAGACGTCTTACGAAGCGGCACCATCGGAACTCCCATCTCTTGTTCCATTCAACTGGACTCTCGCACTTGATGCAGGCTCACTTTCCTCTGGGGTCCATGTTGTTGAGATTCGTGCCACTGATGCGGATGGCATCTCACTTCCAGTAGTGCTTGAGATTGAAGGCGGAGGTTCTGTTGAAGGTGCTGCGGGTCTTTCGGCTTACGTATTTTCTTTGGCCATTGTTCTGATTGTGATTCTCGTGTCTAGCGTGGTTCTTTTCCTTCGTACTGGTGATGATGAGGGGACTTCTGAGATTATGGAAGCAACATTAGTTGCCTCTGCTGATGATGAGTTGGATGGCCTGACCGTCGCTGAACTGAAGGAAAGGCTCCGCTCCGAGGGGTTGCCGACATCTGGGAAGAAGGGCGATCTTATTCAACGGCTAAGAGATATGGCGAAGTCTCGTTAGCCGGGGCTTCATAACCGGGTCCCGTGTGCGTCGGTTATGGCGGGGTTTT
>DAYJ01000111.1:3193-9322 GCA_002506875.1 Euryarchaeota archaeon UBA40
AGTATGGCGGGATTTTCAGACAGGGCGAATTCCATTCAGCCAACGGGTGTTCGCAAGATGTTCGATATGGCTGGTGACGATGTCATTTCCTTCGGTCTAGGGGAGCCAGATTTCCAACCTCCGCAAGTTGCCATTGATGCAATGCACCAAGCTATGCTTGCTGGCCACAACAAATACACTACAACCGCAGGTCTACCCGAACTTCGCCTCAAGATTGCTGAATCATTAGGCTATCTTCAGCCAGGAATGGATGAGTCCAATGTTTGTATGACGATGAGCGGAACAAATGCCTTGCTCAACTGCTTCCTAACTCTGGTCAATCCGGGTTCAAACGTGCTTATGCCCGAGCCATATTTTCCCCTCTATGGTCCAGACGTTCTGATTGCTGGTGGAGAATCACGATTCTATCCCTGTCTCTTTGAAAATGAATTCATTCCTCAAATCGATGTACTTGAATCTCTAGTTGATGAAGATACAGTAGCAATTCTCTACAACTTCCCGAGCAACCCTACGGGGGCGACGATTACATCAGAGCAACGTGATGAATTACTCGCGTTTGCAAAACGTCATGATCTCTGGATTATCACAGACGAGGTCTACGACCGAATTGTCTATGATGTGAATCATGTATCGTTTCTTGGTACTGGATATGACCAGACATTGCTGATTAATTCCTTTTCTAAGACATTCGCGATGACAGGGTGGAGAATCGGATATATCTGCTGTCCAAATCCAGATACTGTTCGTCAAATCATCAAGATGCAGTACTACATCACGGCATGTAGTAATGATGCCATGCAGTATGCTGTTCTAACTGCCTTTGATGAAGCATCTAATTATCCTGAAGAGATGGCTAAGGAGTTCCAAGCTCGTCGCGATCTGATTTGTGGCCGTCTTAATGCGATGCCAGGTGTATCTTGCCATGTGCCCAAGGGTGCATTCTACGTATTCCCTAAGATGGAGGTGCCTGGTTTGTCTTCCGAAGAACTTGCAATTGAACTCCTACATGGGGGGGTCTTAGCCTCGCCTGGTTCTGCTTTTGGAGAAAGTGGAGAGGGCCATATTCGCTTTGCATATACCATCTCGCGTGACGATATCTCCGCGGGCATGGACAAGGTCGAGGCTGTACTTGCCCGTCTTCGAGGGGAGTGAGGATGTCGCTCAGCATCGAGTTATCTCGCTTCATAATCGCCCTTTCAATCTCTTGGTTCGTAACACGGCTCCCTCTTTTTCTTCTCCCTCGAATAACCCTACACGACCTGCCGCTTGTGGATCATCCTGCACCTCTTCCTATTGATGAGGCGTTGATTCTTCAGTTGCTACGAGTTCGTCGAGCATACTGGGCATCCATTCCGATTGGTTTAGTGCCCATCGTTCTAGGATTGCTGATGATTGTCCAATCGCCGTCATCGTTTGGTTTTGGTTTGATTGTCGGAGCAGCTTGGGTCCTTATCGCACGTATCACGCCGTTTTCGCTCGAACCCACGGGGCGCTACCCTTACTCGATGGCACTTATCCATGAGTTGAACCGACTCCGACTTGAGCCAGTTTCGTGTTGTACTAATCCCTCGCCTACATGGGAACTTGATGGTGTCAGATGCAGATCCTGTCATGTCCTCCTTCTTGCTGAATCTCGGCCTGACCTCGGTCGTCGACGTTCGGACAACATTCTAGCTGCTTTGCTGCGCGTTATTCTTCTTGATGGACGACCATTCGTCGATGCCGCTGAAGAAGAATAGTTACTCCTTTGCCTTCTTTCGTGCTTCCAACCTTCCCGCAACTTGTGAGGCAACCCATCCAGATAATCCACCTATTGGAACTTCAGGAAGGAGTCCAGCATCCGTATTTGGTTCAGAATCCATTGGCTCTGAGATATCTTCTGACGGTGTGAACATGTCAAACTCATAGTCGTAGGAAACGGTCTCTATCTCTTCGTTCGTTTTTTCAATTTCGACTAGCCTATTCGCAGGATCTTGCATCCATCGAGGTACCGCAATTGCGCCTCCTCCTAGCACCGTGATGGTGGTGAATGTAGCAATAGGTAGTACGGATAAGGCAACGAGCATGTCGATGAAGGATGATTCCGGAACTGTGGCTTCTACGGGGAGGAGGGATTCAATCAAACGTTTCTCAACAGCAAGCGACTGCCAGTTTTCCATGTCAATTCCAAGCCAATTGAAGGAGATTCCAATCAAGACGCGAACAATCAGCCAGAGTATGAGGACCGGAAGCGTCCAGGTCAGCTTTGTCACTTTCTCCATCAACATACGGAGCGTTGATGCGGCTCCAACAAATCGTGCTGCATACAGTGGATATATTCGGAATCCGGCCATGAGGCCAATGAAGTAGACCATTAGTCCGAATTCAAACAAATGCCCCTCGGCAATCATTCTGTCAGGGGCGTACTGCATTGCAATCACTGGGACAAGAACGAGGATGACTTGCATAGGTGCTGCGAGAATCTGGAGTCCGCCATGTACTTCCAGTAGTCCACGGCGGCGCGTCTGGACCTGTTCGTGAACAATTCGAATCATACGGCCGAACGGACTCGTTCGGAGGCGCTCCCTTGCCGAATCTACGGCCTCAGGGTTACGGTATCGATTACTCAACCTTAGTTGCGCAAGCCAACCCCCGGAGTCTGCAACGGTAAGTGGCATGAATCCACCTGCGACAAGTGCAAGAATGAACGATATGATTCCGTATGCAAGCGCTGCGGATAGTATCCAAGGCATCAGTTCCAACTGGATGGAAAGTGTTGCTGCCTGTGTGTCGATTTCGACGAGATAAGTGATTGCGAACGCGACGGCAGGAGCAATCAGGACTTGACCTCCGATAATCATGGTAAGCCAGATTCGGGCGAAGAGTGATCTGACGACCGCCACGTAGGTTCGTCCGTAACCTCTCGACCTAAGTGATTGCCGATGACAAGGAAGGTAAGGTGTGTTTCATGCAAGTTTTGCTGAAAGCCGCTGTTGTTGGTACGCTCGGTTTCGCCTCAACCTTATTATCGCGCCACGACTGCGTTGAGTGTTGGTATCGATGGGTCGATTGAGTGCATTTCTTTTGGTCTTCACTTTGGTTGCCATGTCTGCAGGACCTTTACTTGCGCCACCGGCGCCCTCTGATTCACCAATAGATGCCTTCGATACCTCTGGTCGTGCCTTGGTTGATTTCACCGTGAGTGACATCAGCTTCGGGAATGTATCATCCGCTGCCAGTACATTCACTCAGCCAGATGGTTCTAGTGTCGATTACATCTACGTGCGCGAGACCATCGCTCTCTCTTTTGAGTTTAGAAATGCTGGTACTCGTCTTGATCCAGCAGACGCAGTTGGCACCATCGAGGTCTGGCATCCGATTGGTTTCGTTGTCGAATCTTGGTCCGTGAATTTGTCACTTGCAGGTGGGCAATCCACTATCGAATCTGTGGATTGGACTCCAGCGGCGGCTCACAGTCATCTCTCAGATGATGGGACACTTGGCGGCGGATACATTCTCCGTGGCAGCGTTGATGCAGGAGTGCTCGATGGTAACGAAGCCAACGATGTATATGACGAGAACATCATCGTTGCCCTCTACCATGATCGTGTAGAGAGTGCTCTATGTGGTGATGTGGATGGCGATGGTTCCGTTGATTGCCCAAATGCTCTATCCGTTCCTATGTGGGTCGGGGCAGGTTACGAGGTTGGTAACGACTTCTCAGTCAAGGACGAGGGGCAGTTCCAGATGCTCTCCTCCTCAACCTCTGCGGAGGGGAATCGTCATCTCCAGATTGCCAGTGATTCTGGCGTATACATCAGTAGTCGTAACGATAGGATGTGGTGGGCTTGGCCGGATGCCAATCAGAACTGTAACGACGGATTCGAATCACTGGGTTATGGCCAAAATGATGGTACTCTATCGACTGCTTATGGGACATATATCTGCACAGTTCAGGTCAAAGGCTTCGACTTCGTATCCTTGCAGGCACGAGTACAAGCCTGGGGGTCTATGGGTCAAGGCGATGAGCTTGCCCTTGAGGCTAATACTGGCCTATCCCAGCAACGTCTCAATCTCTCTGAAGCCACGATTGGTGCAACCTCTGCTGATTGGACGCCCGTCATTTGGAATATGACTGATGTGTTCCCTAATTCCAACTATGGCTTAGCATTCCATTTCAGTTCGGATAACTCTGGTGCGACACAAGGTATCCATGTGGATGATCTCATGCTTTTCGGCATAGAGCGTGTCGATGAGTACACAATCGATCTCGATTGTGATGAACCTACGAATGGTGCTTTCAATGTCATTCCCGCGGACCCAAGTCCTCCTTCTCTTCGCTGCACTTTGACGAACAATGGTTACCGCACAGTTTCGCCTACGATTCATACCGAAGTAGACAACTCTTCTTGGATGTCTCAGTTCCCGCTCAGAATCGACTCTACTGACCCCTTGGATCATGCTTCCCCTGTAACGATGATGCCAGTCGATGCGGGTAACACCTCAGAGTTCTGGGTTAATCTCTCGATTCCCGCCGGGTCCAATGTTGAGACTGTTAACTGGTCAGTATGGCTCAACGATTCGGTAAATGCGCAAAATAAGGGGCAACGCCACTTCGATGTGAATGTCGTCTCTTCGTATTCTGCAAGTTTCCGTCAAGCGAATATCATTACGCCTGCGCTCACCTTGCCGCCTGCTGCGACAGGTAACGTGACTATGAGTTTACAGAATACTGGAAACGAAGATGTTGCTTGGTCCTTCGGGGCGTATTTCAATGATCCATTGTGGTCAGATTCTAACCTTGAATGGTTCGATTCTACAGGTGCACCTGCGACTAGTATAATGGTGGCGCGCGGTGCCACAGTTAATGTCATTGCTCAGTTTACTGCTCCAGATGATGCAGTCCCTGGTCCTGTCGAGATTACGTTGCTAACCAATGCCGTACCTCCAGCAAGTGCGCAGGCGACTTGGTCAAGTCAGATTGAAGTCCCTCCTGTGACTGACCTGAGTATTTCTGCGATGTCAGATGACATCAATGCTCCATCCAATGGTCAGATGGTTCAGGTCGAAATGACTCTCGTAAACAATGGAAATAGTGATGAGAATTACAATCTCAGTATCCTTGCAGATTACCGGCTGGATGCAAGCTTGTCTATTGTGTCCACTGGATTGCTCGATGCCTTTGGAGGCGATACCACAGTATATCTGATTCTACCTATGCCCTATGGTCTCCGCCCTGACATTTACTTGGTTGAGGTGACAGCGACTTCAGAGTCTGATCCGAACTACGAGGTAGTGCAACAGATTCGTCTAACGGTCCCACCTACTTACGAACTAATTGTCGAGGATCTCGACATGAGTGGCCAGACCTTTTCTCCAGGTGACTCTTGTCGCACGGGTAAATGGGAGATAACCAACATAGGAAATATGGACGACCGCTTCTCAATTACTGTTGATCATCCTGACTCCATAACCGTCGAACTTCGCGACGTTAACGGCCAACCTTTGTCGCCAGCAGAGACTCCTGTTGTTGCGCCAGGTAGTTCTTACAACGTGACTTTCTGTTATGCTTTCGTCGAAGGCACAAGTGGCTCTCAGACACTGTCTTTAACGGGGGTATCAATCAATTACGACGGTTCCGGAGTCGCTCCCTCAGACACTGGATCTGCAGTATTCGATGTTGGAACTCAGGGGTGGATCAATGTCGTGGGCCAAGGTCCGATGGTAATTGATAGAGCAATCCAGACCGAGACTCTCACGTTCGAACTTCACAATCGGCATCCAACCGTATCTCAACAAATTCGCTTGGATATCAGTGCGAATGAGATGACTGCCTATGGGTTCAATCCTCGTATCGTCGAGACAGATCGAGAGTTCCAGCTCGGTCCGGACCAGCGACGTATCATCACAGTCGAACTTGATCCATCTGAGGTGGCCCTCCTCAACTTACCTGAAGATCAGATTACGCGTAACTTCACTCTCGAGATTGATGCCGATCTCGACACAGTCGAATACCTTCAAGAAATCACCTTCGTACGCATGCTGTCTGAATCCGAGGATACATCTTCGGGTTCTGACATCATAAACATCCTTGGGGTCATCTTCGGCGTTCTCGTTGTTATCGCCCTCCTCGTGGTCTTTGTTCGAATT
>DAYJ01000085.1:0-5704 GCA_002506875.1 Euryarchaeota archaeon UBA40
TCGTTCTGCTGTGGCGATGGGTCCCCCGTTAGCCAGGATGCTTAGCACAGCAGACCCAATCTCGATACGCTCTGTTCGTGCGAATGTTGCTCCAGCGAGTTGGAAGAAATCTGTGCAGAGGCCAATTTCGCCGGGAAAGTGAGGGACAACTGGATTCAGATTTGTCTTCTGAACTATTGTTGAGAGGTGTGCCTGAGCAATCCATGCAACCCCGTAACCGAGATGATCGGCGGCTTCAACCTGATCAAAGTAGTTCCTCAGCATTGTTGCTTCATCGGGCATAGTACCTGCTGCATCAGGAGTTTGACTGATGGAGAGGAAAACATCGAACTCCATCGTTATCTTCACCTCGGTTCTGCACTTGAGGGTTCGCGCTGATTTCATTCTGAATCAAGTGCATCAATCATAGCATCCAATCGCGTTCTCAAATGTTCGGGGACTGCCTGCTCAAGGTGGATGAACAAAACAACGGCCGCTTGGAGATTTTCGAGTTCAAGTGGGATATCCTCTGTTAGGTGCCCTATGTCAGCAAGGCCCCAATGAGCAACAATCTGAGTAGATTCATCTTGTGCGTCCCTACCAATGTCCAGTGAGGTCTCCAATCGTTCTCTTGCTTCATCTAGACGATCGAGATGAATTAGTGCATGGCTGGCGAGGGAGAGTGAATGTGCTCCCTCTAACGGCTCCTCTACCTCTTCGAAGACCTCTGCGGCGCGATCGAAAAATCCGAGTGCATTCTCGTGATTCTCCAATGACATTTCGAGTTCGCCAAGATTGTGCAAGCTGTTTGCTGCACCGAGGCCGTCTCCAGTATCCGTTTTTGCGGCCAAAGAGGAAGTGAACAATTGTCTCGCACGGTGGAGGTCACCAATAGCGCGGTGATGGATGCCTTGTAACTGATCTATATTGCCAATTAGTCGTTGATCACCAATTGATTCGGCGGCATCGCGTGCCTCATTCAGGGCCCCTACTAGTCGTGCGTCGAGGTTCACTTCTTGCTGGGCAAGAAGCGCTTCTTCAATCCGGCCCAGTGCATCCTTGAGGATTACACGGGCAATCAGGAATAGTGCCCACGCTGCCTCTTCAGTAGCATCTTCTGCGACTGCACGTCGATGGCCGGACTCAGCTAATCTCTCACAGAGGGGGAGTCGCTCTAGATCGAGAGCCATCTCTGCGAGTGCGAGCAGGGTCTGAACGGATACCGAATCTTCGATACCGTCGCCCTCAGCGACGGCCTGTAGGAGGCTTGCTGCTGCTTCGGGCGTCAGTGTTTCTTCCATTTATTCACCTCTCTAATCCACCATATCTTTTCAGATTGATCGGAGTCGCCCACCATCGACAGGAAGGCTAACTCCTCGTATGCCTCCGGACTGCGGGAGGCAGAGGAAGGCGATTGCTGCCGCTGTTTCAGACGGTTGGATTAGACGTCCAATCGGTACTTGGTTTAGCCAAATAGATTGTACATCCTCAACACTCTGTCCAGTCCTCTCATGAATTGAATCTGCGAGTGAGGCTAACCGATCAGTGTCGGTAAATCCAGGGAGAACGTTGTTGATTGTGATGCACTCTGGCAACTCTCGACTCAAAGTCTTCGACCACGAAGCCATTGCCCCGCGCAATGTATTGGATACACCTATGTTCGGGATTGGCTCCTTTACGCTCGTCGATATGATATTCACGATTCGACCAATCCCTGCATCTTTCATTCCAGGAACTGCTTTCTGGACCAATTGGTGACTAGCATGGAGATGCCTCTTGAATGGGGCCTCGAATTCATCGAGATTTGCATCCAGAAGTGGCCCTCCTTTCGGACCTGCTGCGTTGTTTACGAGGATATGGATGGGGCCTCCGTCGAGGATATTTTCCATCATTGCTTTGCGTTCTGTTTCGTTCTCAAGGTCACAGGGGATAGACGTACAACCTGTAATTTCAGGGGCGGAGCGGCTGACGGCGAATACCTCTGCACCACAGGTAGCAAGCAACTCCGCAGTAGCTCGCCCGATGCCCTTCGAAGCGCCACATACGAGTGCTCTCATGCCGTTGAATGCGTCCGTTCTGTATGGGTTTTCCATCATTTCACCTCAATCGATGTAGTGCGCATAGGTCTGATTTTTGAGCTTCTGGTCTACCACTTCAAGAATCTCGGGAGGCGCGTTTCTGAATGTTGGCCAATCGCTCTCTCCCTGTTTCATTTTCATGGATGCCCACTCATCTGCATCCCATGCCATCAGGGCTTCCTTCATGAGTACACCTGCAAGGACCAATGTCTCGTAGCAGAGGTCCTCGTAAGTCATGCCGCGACGTACACCTACTTCTCGCCGCAGGAGTATGTCGCCTGTGTCGATGCCATTGTCACAGAAATGAGTCGTTGATCCGATTGGAATGTCATGATATACTGACCAAGCAGGAGATGCAGAACCTCTGCAGTCCGGTAGGAGCCCAGGGTGGCTGTTAATGACGCCGTCTTTGGGATGATCAAGAATTGGCCCACGAATGATTCGAGTACCTCCGAAAACGATGAGATCTAGTTCCATTCCTTCGATATGATGCATTACATGCTCTGTGTTGTGTATTGGGACATTGATGTGAGGGACATTAATCCCGTTAGATTCGAGGGATTTGAGTTGATTCTCAATCGTCGGTGCAATTGGATTTCCTTCGATACGCTTCAAGAATTTCTCTCTTTCTTCATCGCCTATGTCTGAATCTTCGCTGATGATGATTGACGGCACGAACCCTTCGGAGAGTATTTGCCGCAACATCTCACGACCATAGGGGTGCTCCGAGAGCAGGAGGTATGCGAATACCGGCTTCGACATAGAATCAACTCCTGCATGATGGCCTTTGAACGCTTTTCCACTGTTTGATACATTTGTTGTCTCAATATGAAATAACGCTAACTTTCTGCACATTCTATATGCAATATTAGAGTACGGAAGTGTGATGACGAAGCCTAAATCTGGACTTGCTCAAACTTCTGATCACTTCAAAAGAATTCATTTTAAAGCGAAAATAAAGCAATATGGCTTCAAAATCCCTTTTATTTGGCTATTCAATTCCGTCGAAGACCTTCTTTATCGTTCATTGCAGCTTCTTATTTTGTTTGTTATAGTGGATTATATTTCGGGAAGTATTGGCTTCGGCGACGTAATTCCCCTAAGCGAATATGATAGACTTATGATTGGCATAATATTAGCAATCCCCGCCTTAAACTTGGCATTTTTTGTGTTGAAACGAATAATGTCTACCAGTAAGCGTTCTATTGAGATTGCCGATTGTATGGATTGTTCGCAAACAGGGATGCGAACCAATGGAATTTGCCGAACCTGCAACGGAATCGGCGTTGTCAACCATTCAAGAGGCCTATGATTGGTATAATTAAGCCGAATAAACGAATTTTCACATTCCAAGAAGAGGCCTAATTACGGCAAGAATACCCGGAATAGCGGCCTTCAATAGGATTTTCATTATGGTTGATGAATCCACAGGTTGGATGTCTTGAATCCGTTCAATGAGGATCATATCAGCTGTTCTAGCGGATGTCAATTCGATTTCGGGAAGTTGACTGATCTCCAAATCACGAAGACCATTCCTTGTTGCCAAAATCCCAATCATTTCTTCTCTTCGTTCTAAGACGTTATTACCAATCAAGAAGAGAGGTCCTGCTGAAATTCCCAATGCAATACCAATCATTACGATGGCCACTACCATTTCTCCTAAGGCCCGAATCGGGTCGGATTCTCCACCACCTATTACGAGAAAAATATATGATCGTACAATCATAGTAAATGCGAATGCTAAAGGGATTTGAGCCAGAGATCCCACGTTCTCGGCGAATGGTTCGACACCTGCAGTTCCTGATGGTTCAAACGGTTCAAGCCTGAACTTATTCCGATTATCGAAGATTCTCTTGAAAATCGGCATTATTGAGGCAGTATCTGCTATAAGAATCCCCTGAATAATATATACTGGCCAGAGGACGATGATACCTAATACTCCGAATGAAACTACGTCGTAGTGTGTCAATGTACCATATGTTAGGAACCATGCAAGATAGATTCCTAGGACCCATTTCCTGACTTTAACTGATGGGATCGACATCTTGATATCGATGAGTTCTGATTCAGTAAGTATGAATTCCTCGCAAATTTCCCTGGAGGATGAGAGCATTTTACTGTTGAAGAATATCATTAGAATGAATGGTACGCACCAAATGACTTCTGCTATGATTCGTAAATCAGTCCACCACTCAGTCCAAGGGTTAGTCCCGCAGTCGGAGGGGGTAATGGAGAGCTGACATGTACGTCCAATCCATTCGGGTCCGCCACTTGCGGAGGCGAAAGCCATCGCAGTGATTGCTAGATGCCAGATTGAGTAGATTCCAAGGATGATATACAATGGATTCAATCCGCGTGTTGAGAGATATTGAGTAATTGTCCCATCTTTTTGGTTTAGTGCTTCTGAGATTGATGTACGCTGCCTAGAGGTATGAATCGATGTTTTCTCGGTTGACGAGTTTGCCGAAGCAATCGGATTAGATGGGTTCGGTTGGAATCCGATTTGATCTATAGGAGGTGCCAGTCCATCAGGCATCATCTCCCTTGAATCGATAGTTGTCGGAACTTGTTGTCCGCTGACTATGGGTGGTTCTGCAACTCTTGTTGGATCGGATGGAATTCCTACCTGATGCTCTGTTGGCTTATTCGGTTCGCCCCAATCGACGTTGTCTTCCCAATTCATTCTTCTTCTCCTCCAAGATTCTTACTATTTTTGAGTTTTAGATAAATCAAACGACTGGCCATGATGGAGCAAGCAACCGCTCCACTAATTCGAGTCACTGCGCCGAAGTAACGTTCATCTGTGACGAGATCGAATTGGTAGTAAAGGATTTGATCTGCGACAAACAAGCACCCGAGTGTCGCCAAAATGAAAGAGATTCTTCTGGGAAGGGGGCGCCCACTAGCAGTTAACATGAGTATGGTAGCAATCATTAGGATGAATTGCCCTTGGACAATATGGTGGATCTCATAACCCAAAATCATCAATGAACGTTCAGCATTCGGGATTTCAAAACGAATTGATGCCTGAGACATCTGAAAGGCAACTAGGCCAGCATACATTACCAGAGTGAAGAATAGGATTTCCCACCATGTTAATCGAGGAATCGGCTTGTAATTGTGCCATTTCGAGATTGCTAACCATGTCAATAGCATCACAAGGGCGAATGAAAATATTGTAAAAATCATTGACTCTGCCGACCAGTATCCCACCTGTTCAGGAGAATCTGGGATTAGTGGGGGGTTCCGAACGACCATCCAGAACGTCTCATCGAGAATAGATCCAATTGAGGTGAATGTTGCCATGATTGTCCGGGCACTGGGTCTATCTTGCACCGGGGATAGTAGAGTAATTGTTGACCAACATAACACAATCATTGCGAAAAATGAGATGTGAATTTCGAAAACGCCGATTGATAATGGGAAAATTATGGATAAAATTCGAGTTACAATGACTCCTATTGCAGTATAGAATAATGCCAACTGTAGAGTTATTGCCACATCTCTATGAGCAGAGTTTTCCACGATTTCCCATCTTATGGAAAGACTCTTAGTGATTTTGCATTGAATATACTTCTAGTTGGATGATTAATCAGTCACATCGGGCAGTTTTTGGATGCTAGTACCGGGATTTGAACCCGGGTCGA
>DAYJ01000085.1:6014-15368 GCA_002506875.1 Euryarchaeota archaeon UBA40
GGGATTTGAACCCGGGTCGACGGAATGAAAACCCGCCATGATGGACCGAACTACACCATACCAGCGACAAGTCCTCCGACTGATGTACCGTAAAAGAATCAATCGGAAGAAACCGCTTGGCTTTCTGGCTCAGCAAGCCTATTCCACCAGTTCAAAAGAGGTATACTCGCAATCCCAATTACTAGGCCAAGTGATGTGAATGTCCAGATATTCAGTAGTTCGAGTAGTTCCTCTCCAAACATCAAGATTCCAAAGGAAAATGCTGAGAATCGAACGCCTCGTCCAATTAGGCCTGCGATAATGAACATACGTAAGTCCATCTTCCCAGCTCCTGCAATCCATCCGAACACCTTGTACGGGATTGGAGATATCGCGGTGATGAATATCCCTGCGAGACCATATCGGGTTACCAAATTATCCAACCTTGTCACGTTTCGTTCAGAAACGAATCTCTCGATTAGGGGGCGTCCTGCTCGGCCACCTATCCAATATCCTATGATGGCTCCACTGACCGAGGTTAAGGTGGCGACGAGGCTGATGAGGAAGGCACCAAAATAGGATGTCTCGTTCATAGCCATCGGGATTAGAATGGTTTCAGGAGGGATTGGTTGTATGATCGCTTCTGTAAATGTAAGAAGTCCAAGCCCAATCAAGCCTAGGCTGTCCAGCCAATCAACCACGGATGCGACGCTGGATGGAAGTTCCATCGAGGTTAGCCACCATACTCTGCGTATCAAACCCGCGTGTTCCACGTCATGTAATCAGCCGTATGTCTCAATAGGGAGTGCTCACCAGTCCTGCTCATGGTCGGTGCAGCCCGAGTCCTAGATACAGGTGCACTGCTGAACTTGCCACCGAATCGCCTGTCTGGCGGTTTGGTCGCGAACAGCCAGCGGGAGGAAATCGCTCGCGTCGACAAGGATCGCTCTCTTCTAATCGAGGGCCTCAGGCTCCATTGGCGTAATCCTTCGGCCGAAGCTCTGCAACGTGCTAAGGAGGCAGCACAGGCGTCAGGGGACATCTCCGGTCTATCTTCTGTTGATCTCGATGTGCTTGCTATTGCCATTGAGCACCGGGCAATTGTCGTTTCAGATGACCATCGAATTCAGAATGTAGCCGGCCTCCATGGTGTAGGGTGGCATCCTGTTCTGAACGAGGGAATCAAGGAGCATTGGGAATGGGTCCTAGAATGCAAGGGTTGTAAGAAACTCCATGCACCTCCAGAGAATGTGTCAAGATTCCGTCGTACATACGGTAGTTGCGACGATTGCGGTTCTAAACTCAAGTTGAAGCGCGGCGGCTCTTGAGTAAAAGGTCGATTTATTCTTCTTCGGCAGATTGGACAGCTTCCTTGACTTCATCGACGGTTTTCCCCTCGACATCAATGCCCTTAGATGCTGCATCTTCAGTGAGTGCGACGTTTTCAGTACGTCCTCCACGTTCCATATCTGCTTCTGTATCAGATTCCCCTCCTCCTTCTGTGAGTCCACGATTGAACTCAGTCTTCGCTTGACCAAGGGATCGAGCCAATTTTGGAAGTTGGGTTGGTCCAAAGAGGATGAAGAACAGACCTACGACGATTGCAATCTCAACAGTGCCCGGTGCCATGAGGCTCCCAGAGGCTCCTACTTGAAAACGAATTCCTGTTGAATGCGTTCTTGAATGCGTTTCATCAGCCGCCCGAGACCGGCGGAAGGAACGCGAGTTCTGCCCCGTCATGGAGTGTTTCATCTCTACCGGTGATTCGGCCGTCAATCGCCGTTTTCAATTGGCCTCCCATCCAACTATCGAGTTGTAATCGTCCAATGATATCGTTAACAGTCGTACCCTCGACAACGGACATGACGGTCTCCTTTACTCCGGTTTTATCCTGGACAGGTCCGAAGAATTTGAGATGAATTCTCCATGCGAAGACCTCCGCCATATACCTCCCAATCATTGGATGGTATTTCACGACTCGGAACAGGTGTTATGACTCTCCGAGGTGCAGTAGGGGGCATGAACGAGGTTCTCGGTGTCGAAGACCTCTGGCGTATCTACTCCATGGGAGACTCACAGGTCAAGGCTCTCCGTGGTGTTTCTTTTTCGATTTTAGAGGGGGAGATGGTGGCGATTACTGGGCCATCTGGCAGTGGTAAGACAACACTCCTCAACTGTATCTCGACGCTTGATGCTTATGATCAAGGAAGCGTCCGATTTGATGGCGTCGATTTGAGTACGATGGGGGAAGCAGAGCGGACTCGTCTCCGTGGCCGTGAGATGGGTTTCATTTTCCAGCAGTATC
The DNA here is from genome assembly GCA_002506875.1 of Euryarchaeota archaeon UBA40. GTDB lineage: Archaea > Thermoplasmatota > Poseidoniia > Poseidoniales > Thalassarchaeaceae > MGIIb-N2. Next base: position 8,299 of record DAYJ01000085.1, read on the forward strand.
ACCTACTCCCTGTCCTCACTGCGGTAGAGAATGTGGAACTCCCCCTCTTGTTGATGGGTGTTGAGCATAAGGAGGCCCGTCAACGCGCTTCTGGTACTCTCAAACTGATGGGCCTGGAAACCCGTTTGAATCACCGTCCTTCGGAACTCTCTGGTGGGCAACAGCAGAGAGTTGCGATAGCCCGAGCAATTGTCCATGAACCCCGTGTATTGTTTGCGGATGAGCCAACCGGTAATCTGGATTCTGCGACCTCTAAGTCCATTCTCGCAGCCCTGGATGAACTCAACCGAGCCAAGGGCTTGACAATCATTCTGGTAACTCATGATGAGGAGGTTTCTTCTCGATGTGGTCGCATACTATCTCTTGCTGATGGGTGCCTACTCAGGTTGGAGGAGGAGTGACCGGCATGAGCCGTGTCCGTACTTTGGCACCCTGGTTGTTAGAATGTCTAGTCGCGGCTGCGTTGGCGGCATATCTTTTGATTACACAGTCCAGAGTATCCCTCTGGCTTCTCGCAGTCAGTATCCATGTGGTACTTCGTGTCATCATTCATGCGTCACTCTCCTCAAGAATCCGTATGTTAGCAAGTATCGCATTCAGAGATGCTACAGCGCGTCGTCGTTCGATTGCAATTGTTTTCTTTGGACTCATGTTGGGTTCTGCAGTTATCACCAGTTCATTCGCAGTTGGAGATAGCTTTGATGCGACTCTTGAGGATAGATTAGTATCTAGCCTTGGTCAGACCGATTGGGTCATCGAAGGTACGGATCCAATATCTGGTATGCCTGTAATGATGAATCAAGTTAGAATCCAACAGGCCCTTGATACACTCCTGTCCGACCCCTTAGTGGATGGCGTAGGTATCGAGTTACATACTCCTGCTTCTGCTATTCGGATTGACGGTTCAAAGGTAGATCCTAGTGCAGTATGGCTCGCCCCAGATCTTTCTGCACGTTCAGATGGGCCTTGGTACACTCCATCATCGGGATGGTCTCCATTGATTGACGCAGACGGGATTGGGAATGAACCCGCCTTTGTCAACCAAGCTTTCGCCGATTCGATGGGTCTCGAAATAGGCGAATCAGTCGATCTTTCTTGGACGGTGATATTAGACGGAGAGACAAGTCGACAGAGTCAACGGTTTGAGATAATCGAAGTCCTTCCATCAACGGGTATTGGTTGGCCTGTTGCAGTCCAACCTCTTCTGATTACGGATATCGATCGCGCTCAAGTATTGCGAAATCTCACTGGCATAATCACTCGAGCAGTGGTGTCGGGTCAAGGGGGTGTCATGGATGGGTATGCCCACGAGGAGGTCGAGGGCCTGATTGAGAATGCTTTTTCGGATTCGATGATAGGAGAAGATTCTGGTTTTTTGTGGTCGAGTGCGGGTCCAGGTGAGGCAACCATCCTATCACGTACAAGCGCAGGGGGGTTGTTGCAATCCGGGGATGTAGGTGGTATTGATTCGTCTCTGACAGGAGTATCTCTGGGATTGAGCAGTCGTTCAATCGCAATATTACCAATCGGAGACGTTTTTTTGGATGATGATCGTTTGACAATTCTTCCTGGAAGTGAAGTATTAGGCGTCTATCCTGTGGGTCCTTTGGAGTCATCTGAGGTTGCAATCATCACGGATGAAGGAATTGTCAAAATTGGCTCAGATGATGAGGTCAGTATCGAAATGATCGATGGTATCGAGAAGTCTTTCTCTTCCACGCATTTCTACGATGGTTCCGCGATCCATTCTATCGCTTCGGTGAATTGGAACCCTACCGGTGCTCTAATCTTACCTCCGACTAGTGGGCCGTTCTCGATGATTGTTTCAGACACGGCCTATGCTTCCTTTACCATCGCTGGTTCTGCACACCTCGTGCGTTACGATGGTTTGAACTGGGTTCCAATTCCTGTAGATCTAACTGGTTCTGTAGATTCCTCCATTCTCGCGACAGATGGTGAAATAGCGGCGGTATTGTATTCAGGTATCTTCGGATCTCATGTCTGTAAGGTTGTCTCGAACACTACGGTCTGCATCGATTCCGGTTCGTCGAATACAATTACAGTGATTGATGGAAATGTGTTACTGCATGGTCCTAACGGAGTAGGTGTGTGGGTTGATGGGCAAGGTTTGGTCCAATCATCACTGGATGCGGACTCAGTTCTCGGCTTGACTAGTGCTGGTGTTGTTGTCGATAACGGAACACTTCTTGTCCCCGGCGCCAATGGTTCTTCGTTAATCGATGGGCCCTCTTTGCCTCCGAATTCAGATGGCAGATTTGTTTTGATTCACGATGAAACACTTCTCGCTTCGACTCCTCTCGGTATTGTATCCACTTCGCCTTACAGAGCTAATCGCCCGTTCCTCTTTGATGGTCACGAAATCGGTCTAGGTATTCGAGTTCCGACCTTATTGATTGCAGAGGATGGCGAACTCGAATTCGGAGATAGTGATCTTCGTTTGAGATCCGATTTCATTGACAATTCCTCCTATTTAGAGGTCGAGAAGCACCTCTCAAAGGACCGCCATTTGTTGAATATCAGTGAGGGCACGATTACGGTATCTGATTTGCTCTTGTATGATTCTGAACTAGAATCAATCGAATCTGCAGTTCTCGGCGCGATTACCATGGAGGCTGCTGAACGAATCCTAGGAACTGGTGTGCCTCGAACCTCAATCCTGGTGGAACTCCCACTGGACCCAATCCTAGCCGCCCAAGTTATCGATGCGCTAGATGATTGGGCTGATGCACGAGCAGATATTTCTTCGTCTGATGTATCTATTGTGAGTGTCAAGAGTGAAGCGGTCTTATCGATTGAAGGTGCAGGCGAGTCATTTTCCATTCTTTTCTTGACCTTCGGGACATTCATTATCGCTGCAGGGGCGATGCTCATTGTCAACCTACAGGTCATCTCTGCGGACGATCGCAAGAGGGATTGGGGTATCCTTCGAGCTATAGGAGGCTCATCGAATGATATTGGTTGGATAATTCGTATTGAAGGCGTGATGCTCGCCGCTCCAGCCTCACTTTTCGGAGCCTTCTCTGGCCTCATTGTCGCAGGTGTGATGATGGGGGCTCTCGACGCATTCTTCATTGCTAGTTTCGGTGTAGGTTTTTCCTTTGCATGGGAGTGGTCTTCGGTGATTATAGGTGCAACTGCTGGTTTTCTCCTGTCAACTCTCACTCTGTCTCTCACAGCGTTGTTCCTATCTAGGAAGGATGTCCTCTCCAACCTTCGAGGAATCCCCTCCTCCACTGCTTCTTCTGGACTTTGGGAAGTTCTTTTGACGCTCATGACTGGCGCTGCCTCCATTGCATTGTGGGGCATGTTCCTATTATTGCCTGATGCACTGGGTGGCCTTGACCATCTTCTTTGGATGTCGGGTGGGGCTTTACTGATTCTCACCCTTCACTTACCTATCCGTTGGATCTTCATTCGCCTTCTGCCATCTAGAGCTGAATTCCTATCAATTGCTCGCACAGGTAAGGAATGGTCATACATTATTGCGTCAACCATAATTGGTGTATTGATGCCCATCTGGGTTCTAGTCGATGGACCAATACGTTCTGGAATGGAGCCTTCCGACCTCTCGCTAATTGCATCGGGGATATTCATGGTCATCGGTTCAGTGATGCTTGCTGGATCCCTGGGGCCAATCTTTGTCAGCGCCCTTTCTCGTCGTTTGTTCAAATCGAGGCCTAGATATTCCGCAATGGCGCACCTCGCCCTTTCGTATCCACAGGCTCAAGGGGGGCGTACGTTACTCACGATGGGCACCTACAGTGTCGTAGTGTTTGCCTTAATCGTCCTATCAGGTTACAGTGCATCCTTCGGAGGTTACATCGAGGATATTGGTGAGGATGCACGTGGTGAATATGACATCGTCATCGTGGGGGCTGGACAAGGGCTAGATGTATCGGTGATGGAGGCTTGGTCCAACCAGGATATGGCCCGCAACGGTATTTCGTCGTACTCTCAACTTGAAGTCGGGACAGGTATCCTCACTGCTGATGATGTAGCACCTCGGTATACTTTGGTGCGTGGTTTTGATACTTCGTTCATCGACGGTGGTGCCTTGCCTTTGAGTGATTGGGATTCTTCCATCGCTGCGGATCAGAGAGGAGTATGGCTTGCAGTCCTTTCTGATCCATCTCTTGCCATAGTAGATGCTTCAGTGGCGAAGGAGACCTACACTTCATTGGGCGGTCTTACTCAATCTGGTTTAGGATTAGGTATTGGCTCTTCCATCGATTTACGTGATCCACAACGTTCTATGCTTCACACGGAGGTACGTATTGTCGGTGTCCTTGATGATGACGCATCTCTTCTAATGTCAGGGGTTCTTATTCGCGAGGATTCAACTGTATCCTTGTTGAGTTCTACGAATCCTATGGTTTGGATTGATGTGCAGAATGATGAGGAATCCGTGTTTATTGCAGAATCATTGCAAGGTGAACTCGGAGCAGATGGTGCCACAGTTCTCGTAGTGGAGGAACTCTTTGATCAAATTCGAATCATTCTTGTTTCTCTATTAGGTCTTGTGCGCGCTTTCCTTGCAATCGGTCTACTAGTCGGAATCATTGGATTAGCTGTTGTAACAAATCGGTCTCTGAAGCAACGAAACATGCAGATTGGCGTAATGCGCGCCATTGGGTTTCAGCCGCGCGAGGTCTTCATGACCTTCGGATTGGAGGTTCTCTGGACGAGTGGAGTAGGTGTTATTTCAGGAGGAATCGTTGGATTCCTTCTCCATTGGTTACTACATAAGATGATATTTGCTAATGGTGGAGGTGCCTTTGTGATACCTATTCTTGAGTTTGTTATGATTCCCCTGTTTGCGATATTATTCTCTTTGATTGCAACGTCCCCTTCCTTGCTAAGAAGTACTAAATTACCCCCTCATTCAGTGATAAGGTCAATGATATGACGTCACGTTTATCGAAAATCACACAAATGAAACGCTCTAATCAAGAAAAACGGTACTTTTCAAACATCATTTCCTATCGTTCCGCCCCAATTGTATATATAGAGATGATACTCCTAAGCAGCGCTTGACCAATGGGGGTCATGACTATGAAGAAGACGCTATCGTTGATGATGATTGCACTAATGATTGCAAGCACGCTGTTGTATATTGTGCCTGATGAACTGAATGAAGAGAGTAAGTCGGCAGACGCCGGCCGCTCAGGCACGTATGAGATAAAACTCCACGATGTTACATCTCCTCGCGAGACGTACGTTGATGCCTTTTCCGGCGACGCTCGGAACCAAATTGAGGCTGGCACGGATGTAAAATTCGTTCTTGTAATCCTCAATGATGGCGATGAGTTAGTCGAAAATCTGAATGTTCAGGTTGATGTTATTGCTAATGCAGACGGAGCAAATCCGATTCGAGTTGCTGGTACTGACGCTAATTCCGGTGGCGACGAGGCCATTGGTCTGACTCAATTCGGTGCCGCTTACGACAATCTTTCCGCAGGCGACTACCTCGCTAACGGAGCATACACTGTCCGTGATTCCCAAGGCGCTGACCTTGTCTGGACTCCCTCAAACGCTGGAACTTACAGGATCCGCGTTACTCTAGAGGATACCACTAGCCAAGACACCGATCTCACCAACAACCAGATGGAATTCGATGTCACAGTCGTCGACTGGAGTGATATCGGTGTATCCATCTGCTGGCTTGACGGCAACGAATGCCACGCTGATGAGCAAGCTGCTAGGACACAGGCAGTTAGTGCTGGAAACGCTGCCCCATTCAGAGTTTCCATCTCCGCACACAGCAGTGTCGATGACTGGCAGGCTCGCGAGGCTAAGATGAGCGTGTCTTTCTCCGGTTCCTTCGATGGAACAATGTCCACAGTCGATGATCCTCTGAACCCTGGAAGTCAGGCTACAATCGCCTCGTTCCAAGGTAACAGTCCAGAATACACTCTTGGTAACAGTACCACTGGAGTCGAGGTCTGGCACAATGTCTCAGACATCGAGCAGACTTCTGACAACGGTGCACACCCTAACCCGTGCCCAGCTAATACTAACCCCTGCCTTCAGACCCGTATGTTGGTAGATTCAGGGCAGACATTCTCCATTGATGGATACATGGTTGCTGACACAGATTCCACCTCTGGATTCTCTGCATTCAGTGTGTCCGTCCAATTCGATGGACACACGATTTACACTGGGGAGGCTCTCGATGAGTCCTCTAACGATACCCAAGGTTCGACACTTGTCAACTATGAGTCGATTTCTGAGATTGATGATCGTGCAGGGAACAACTTCGGTTCTATCACTGGAACCTTTGGTGTCTTCCACAACATCCGTATGCAGAGCCTCACACTCGGCGATGATGGTGTCTTCGGAGGCGTCCTTAACGTCGGCCAGCAGTGGCTCAAGGCTTCCGTTCTACACGACGGTTCTGACCAGACTAACACCTACGACTGGAACGTTACTTTCCAGGTCACTGATCCAGATGGCAACATGATGGAGTACTGGGCAGACGAGTGTACGATGATGGAAGGCGAGGAAGCATACTCGCACAAGCTCCTAGGTGTCGATGACTCTGGCATGGAGGGCGCTACCATGGAGGGTATTGCCTGCATCCAAGTATTCATCACTCCGGGGGATCACAGCATCCGTGCTGTAGCAAACTTCCTTGATACCACTCGAACTGAGTTGACTGCATCTGACAATCAGCGCGCGACTCAGATTGAAGGTATCAATGATATTCCTAACGTGGACATCCGCCTAGGTGATCTCATGAACGATCCACCAGTTGTTGGCGACCCTCTGTCCTTTGAAGCACGTGCTTCTGACTCAGAGACTGAAGATCCAGCCATGCTTTCCTACGCATGGCAACTCTCTGGAGGTACTCGCGCAGAGGTCGACATAGACACCTGCATGGAGGGTGTAGGGATGACGATGTGTAACCTTGATTTCACTGACTTTATGTGGATTGGAGGAAACTCAGTCAAGTTGATTGTTTGTGATGAATTTGGCGCTTGCGGTGAAGACATCGAGCAGATTAACGTATGGAACCGCTTTGGTCCTCAGGAATACACTGGCGGGGAAGG
>DAYJ01000085.1:15677-16145 GCA_002506875.1 Euryarchaeota archaeon UBA40
CTGGCGGGGAAGGCGATGCGGCTTGGACTGCTAACTATTCGCTTACCTACAACACAGCAGTCGGTACGAATGTTACTTTCACGAACGCGGATGCCATTACTGGTGCAGACCTCGGGATGACGGCTAGTTATGACTCCGTTGTTGCGTTCAATGTCGGCCCAGGAAACGATCCTAGCGGCACTCAGATGGCGTACTACACGTTCACTCCGGTTGATGTTGGGCCAGAGTCCCTTGTTGTCTCCTTCCCAGGCGACATCAACAACGATTACTCACTTTGGTTCCAAGGTAGTACCGGTTGGACTTCGATGTCAACTATCAAGACGGCCAACGACAATGGTGGCGTGACTCTCAGTTGGAGTCAGCCGGGAGATATCCCTAACTTGAAGGATACCACCTATGCAGTGTTCATTGCTTCGAGCACTGACGAGCCTCCAGCAACTGGTGTTGACTGTAATGGGGTTCAACGCG
>DAYJ01000025.1 GCA_002506875.1 Euryarchaeota archaeon UBA40
GCAGTTCAGCGGGGTTTAGGTGAAATGCAGGCCCTTGCAACAGATACGGCCGATCTCAAGAAAGTACTAGCTAATGTCTCTACGCGAGGAGCAATGGGGGAGATACAAGCAGAGCAGATTCTGCAGAGTATACTCTCCCCCAATCAATATGGAAAGAACGTCAAAACACATCCTGATTGCAGGGGGCAAGTTGAATTTGCCATCAAACTTCCAGGTTCAGATGGAAATTTAGATGATCCAGTTTGGCTTCCAATAGATTGCAAGTTTCCAAAGGAGGATTATGAGCGATTATTGGATGCATTAGATGAAGGGGATAAGGACCTCATTGAGAAAGCATATTCCAAGTTTGAGTCCAATGTGACTAACAAGGCGAAGACTATCAGAAAGGAGTATGTTTCTGCACCGCACACTACTGATTTCGCAGTTATGTTCCTCCCCACTGAAGGACTCTATGCTGATGTGGTTAGGAGGCCTGGTCTGTTTGAGAAACTTCAACGAGATTGTCAAATTGTGGTGACGGGGCCCTCCACATTAGCCGCATTTGTAAACAGCCTTCAGATGGGCTTCAGAACTCTAGCTCTGGAAGCCTCAGCGAGTGAAGTATGGAACGTGCTAGGTGCTGTGAAAACTGAATTTGTCAAATTTGGTGGAATGATGGACACACTGCATAGACAACTCAACACTGCGGCGAATACAATTGGGGGAGATGGCAAAGACTCCGTACAACGCCGACTTAGGGCTATGGAACGCAAACTGAAAGACGTGGAATCCTTACCATCATCATCTACAAATTTACTTGAAGGATTGAATGAAAGTGACAATGATTGATATTGGTAATAATCATCAGTAATCCTCTACTCCGAGCTCTCATGATGAATTGGCAGACAGGGAAATATCATCCCGTGGTAAATCTGCCAGATGAATATGAAGTGAGGGACTTTACTACTGGTGAATATTTGCCCTCTGAATTCGAATTTGACATTGGCAGATATGACGAGATGCGGCCTGGCATGTATTCTACAGATCTCTTTTCAGATGGTAGATTTCTACACATTGGCATAGATATCGGAGGTCCGGTAGGGACTCCTTGTATGGCATTTGAAGAAGGTGAGGTATCGTACTTTGGATACAACCCAGCTGATGGAGATTATGGGAATGTATTGGTCACCAAACATTTCATCGGGGACCGTCCGATATGGGCTCTTTACGGGCATTTGAATTCAGATTCGATTGCTGGCAAAGAGGTTGGACAAAGGATATCGAGGGGCGAGGTGATTTGCTGGATGGGGGATAAACATGAGAATGGCGGCTGGGACCCTCATCTCCACTTTCAGCTGTCGTGGTCCGATCCTGAAACCCATGACATGCCCGGGGTAGTCAATCCTGCGCACAGAGAAGAGGCGCTTGCCAAATATCCTGACCCGAGAATGGTGATGGGGCCGATTTACTGAATCTCTTCCAGATGTGCCTTGAGGGAGGGGATAGCAGCCATCTCGGACGGATCTACGCCACGAGAAACCGCCAGCATTATGCTGATCCAATCAGTGATGTGCGCCATGCCGAGCAACTGCTCGACAAGGGTTTCACCTGTGGCATTCAGAACCACTCTTGCTGTGTCGCCAGAGTGCTCCTCGAACCACTTCATTCTCGAGGAGGTCCTATCGTTTGAGAGGCTGGAATGAATCACTACTAGCGCTTGGCTCTCTGATGCTCGCTCTGTCCAGGGAATTATCTCATTGTGGTTCATCTCAGGCACCTCTGAGGAGCGGGCGAATAAGTCTGAGTTCTCATTCAGTTGGCTTACGAATCTTCGAGCAGCGCACCCTATTATGCTCGGAGACACTATTCCAATGTCATTCTCGCCGATCGACTTAGCAGCCCCATACGCCTGTGTTGATCCGGTCGATGGGTCCCAATCCGACGAGAGTCGTCTCAATCTGCCAATCATGCCCTCGATATCTTCGTCCTTCGGGGCTGGGAGTAGGCCCATGGACCAGAGTATGGAGAGTTGCGTACCGATGAGATGCCCGAAGGCCGATCTCGGCATTTGGCCGCTTGGAATTGCGATGTGAACAGCATCCTCCCTGTCGGAAAGTATCTCCTCCAGTTTGCCTCCGGAGGATATTCCAATGACGCTGCCCCCCTCCTCCAGGGCCTTTGACACCCCATCCAAGGTTTCCTCTGTATTTCCGGAATACGATGTTGCGATGACGAGCCATTCCGGCCCCCACCAAGAAGGGAGTCCGTAGTCCCTCCAATGGAGTACTGGGAGACCCGCCTGCCTATCTGCAATAGATGTCAGGAACGTTCCACTCGCGCCTGAGCCCCCCATTCCGATACACAGCACGCCGACCCAATCATCATCGCCGATAATTCCGATATCCTTCTGAAAAGCGTTTTCCAGATCATCCACGAAGGCACGGGTGAAGCCCGCCATGTCCTGCTTGTCATGCTGCGCTAGAAGTTCAATCTGGTCAGGCATCTCCGGGCCCCCCTCCCTCTGCATACGGGATTGCCAGCCATTGATGGTCTATCAACCCAATACGGATTGACTCTTCTCCATCGTAGTCGAAGGGGAGGGCGACGGTGGCCATCTTCCAATCACCTGGTATCAGGACTTCTGCTGCGGATCCGTCACGATCGAGTATCTGGACAGTTATCTGATCGTTAGTTGGGCATACTACGGATGATTTTTCCATATCCCTCCAAGTCTTTCCACTTCTTTGATTGGAGGAAAACGAACCTAGGATGGGTCCATCCTTCTGCCAAGAGGTGACGATCCAGAGTTTATCCTTTAACTTGAGGACGTCTCCTATGGAGAAAGCGGGCTTCCTGTAGGAAACGGTGAGGCGCGTTACCTCTGCACCGTCTTTGACGCCGATTACAGTGGATGTTTCCTTGATGGTGCCTCCGAAGCGGCTCGCCAGTCTCCTGGCCCACATTCTCGCCATTGATTTAGAGCCTAGCTGAAGATCCCACCCCCCTTGAACAGGGCCCTCTTTCGTAATGAAGAATAGAGGGTCATTGGCACCTTCCTCAAGCATCTGATTCAGAGTATTTCGAATGACGCCTATTTCATCCTTGGACAACCTCCTTCCTGCAGATCTTATCTGGAACTCTGCCTCGAAGTAGGCGCCGTCTTTTCTTGAGCAGGTCTGGCAGATTGTGTCGCTTGTCTGGAGGAGTACGGTATGTTGGTCATCGAAGGGTAAGCCGTGCACCGTTGCACTGACATCTATGGATATCCGGGAGGTTCTATCGTCA
>DAYJ01000059.1 GCA_002506875.1 Euryarchaeota archaeon UBA40
CCTACGAAACTCGGAAACCGGGGGTTGGGGTGGCTTCGGCCACCCCTTCTCCCACACAAATAGGCCATTTTCAAATCAAAATCAAATCTTTTATGGTCTTCAAAACCTCAAAATTCACCTCTTCTTGGAGAAGGTATATACCACTCACAGGTCGTAGACAAGGCATGCGACGAGTGCTCGCTATGACAATGATGATGATAATGACGACTGCAGCCCTTGCGGGCTGTGCAGGTTCCGACGTCACCCAAGATGACGTGGACGATGCTTACGACGAAGGATATGCCGCAGGCGCTGCTGACAATGCTATGGTCAGCACCCTGGACACAATCATGGCTCGAGGCTCCCTGAACTGTGGTGTTAAGACTTCACAGTTCGGTATGGGATACCTAGACGCTGACACAGGCACAAGATCCGGATTGGACGTTGCATACTGCGAGGCCCTTGGTGCAGCTCTTGGTGTCACCGTGACATACGTTGACGCAACACAGGCAAGCACCCGCTTCGAGAAGCTATCTTCCGAGGAGATCGATGTTCTGATCCGCACAACGACATGGACTACCAGTCGTGATGCAGGACTGAACGCTGACTTCGCTGGAATCAACTTCTACGATGGACAAGGCGTCCTAGTGGCCCAATCCGCCTTCGATCAGGCTGCGGCCGGTGGCTCTGTAATGGGTCTAGACGGAGTCAAGATATGCGTTGGAACTGGAACCACGACCGAGGGTAACCTGTTGGACTACTTCTCCCTAAACGGAATTGCATTCGAGGCAGTGAACGTCGAGTTCGAGGCTGAGGCAGTTGAGAAGATCAAGTCCGGAGAGTGCGAGGCATTCACTGGAGACATGTCCGCTGTAGCTGCTCGAAAGTACCTCCTAGACCAGGAGGACAACTCGGGTAACTCACTATCTGCTGGAACATGGATCGCTTCCGAGACCATGTCCAAGGAGCCTCTCGGGGCTGCTACCCGTGACAACGATGACGACTGGAACGATGTTGTTGCATGGGTCTGGTACGCTATGGTAACCGCTGAGGAGTACGGCATCACATCTGCCAACTACGAATCAATGGCCACAGCTGCTGCTGCAGATGGCGGAAACGCCAAGCACAACGTTCTGCTAAACACAGCTACGGACCTGCAACTCGGTACCCCTGACAACATGCTATCAGACACATGGGTGCAGGATGTCCTAGCTGCCGTGGGTAACTACGGAGAGGCATACGATGACGCTTTCTGCGATGGAAGCTACGATGGAACAAGCGGCTCAGACGCTATGACTGGCTGCCTCATCGACCGTGCAGGTACTGCAAACGCCCTCGTTTCAGAGGGCGGTCTACAGTACGCACCACCAATCAAGTGATTCAGAAAACAATCAATTGATCGGATTTTCGCAAACTCCTGGGGGGAATTCCCCCCAGGGGCCAAAAAATAATCTCAGAGAAGGCAGCAGGTGATCAGATGCAGACCCCCAGTATCGACATACAGGGGCTCAAATCTAATATCGCCAAAGACCCTTCTAGGTTCGCCAAGAATGCGCTGTTCCAAATCCTTACAGTCGCAATTCTTTGGAAATACCTCACCCTATTCATGGGCATGTCATACGATATGTCCAAGCAGATATCGCTGAATATAGTAATTGCAGGAAACTCAAGTCAAACATACTATCCTCTGGGAGACCAGGTTCTAGTCATCGGAGGCATTTGCCTGATATTTTTCGCCCTCATACAGAATGAGGTCAAATTTGATATCCTACGAAATCCAAGAGATTACAGATCGTACATCACGACAATCTCAGGAGTGATAGGGCTTGCAATATTCTGGTTGATCGCGGAAAACGTCGAACTCTCACCTAGGACACAGGCGCCATTCTTGATTATCGGGGGCGCCTTCCTGACCGGCTTCCTCCTAATTCAGGACGAATTGGGAAAGCTCTCCATACTCCTAGTACAATCAGTAGCGAATCCAAGGAATTCAGTGGAATTATGGAAAAAGTCATGGCAAGAAGTCATAATCTCAATTTCTGCCATCTTATTATTCATCACAGTCCTCTACAATCTTTCAATGATCGGAGCGTACATTCCCTCGATATCACGAGAGCAAGACAAGGTATTCTCAATCCTATTGTTGGTTACCACTATCTCTTGGCTATTGGTCATGTCAAAGGAAGCAGATAGGCCCGCAGTCGTCTACAAGAGGCACTCATCAATGGCATTCTTACTGTCCATCCCCCTCATACTCTTCCTCGCATTCAGGATTATGCTCCTCTTGAGGACCGATCCGACATGGGATGTCAGCTGGGATTTCATGGATTCTATCGCGGGATTTAGCATCACAAATTGGCCCAATCAAGTTAACACATCTCTCGGTACAAGATGGGATTTCCATTGGGCCGGGGTCATCAATGCAGTCCGTGTTGTCCTGATCAGTATATTCCTTTGTACCGTAATCGGAATCATCGTTGGCGTCATGAGGCTTTCAAATCACAGGCTCTCGTCACTATTCGGCACTGTCTATGTCGAGGTGTTCAGAAACATGCCACTGGCACTCCTCCTGTTCACAATCTCGATAACCGTTGGAAACACCCTTCCGGTGATGCAAGACGAGTTCAGCATAGCCAACACAGTTTTGCTTAGCAACCAAGGAATATTCATCCCCTCAGTAGACCCATTCTTGCTTTTCGTCTCACTTCTATTACTGGCCTTAGTAAAGGCATATACAAGATACCTAGACAGAGATGGCTTTGACGATTCCGAAGAGGGAGTAAGATCCAGATTCAAGATCTGGGTGGGGGCCTCAGCGGCATCCGTCGCAATACTTCTTTCAAGAGGATGGGATGTCCCAACTATCTGGAAGAGAATCCCGGAATCCCCAGGTAGCTGGGTCGTAGAAGGGGGCTTTGAAATCACTCTCCCCTTCATCTGCATAATAGCCGGACTGACTATTTACACCAGTGCGATAGTAGCAGAAATAGTTAGGGGGAGCATCCAATCACTTCCCCGTGGGCAGATCGAGGCAGGAATATCACTGGGCCTATCCCCGTTCCAAAGACTCAGACTGGTAATCATACCTCAAGCATTGAGGAGCATGGTCCCAGCTCTGAATAATCAGTACATGAACGTCTGGAAGAACTCCAGTCTGGCAATGGTCGTGGCCTATAATGACGTGTTCTACATCAATTTGGTT
>DAYJ01000119.1 GCA_002506875.1 Euryarchaeota archaeon UBA40
CCATACCACAGTTACAGTGCTAAGTAATGTACCAAGAGAAAACAATGTATCTCCAGGTTCAAATAAATCAAAATCTGAAATGAATGGCATAAATGGTTTACAACCACTGGCTACCCAAGCAATGTAACAAAGAATCATCCAACCCAAGGTAATTCCTGTAAACAAAAGAATTGACAATCGGCGACGATACACATCATCCATGGCCCACCTCGAGTGATAATTACTTTTCACATTTGGTTTCCTGACCTATAGCGAGGCTTGATGCATCGGACGGAACTGGCCCAGACATGAGCCATCGAATTGGCATCATCGTCAATCCCGATGCTGGGCTAGGCGGACGTCTCGCTCTGAAGGGGTCTGACGGGCAAGCCGAACTAGCTCGATCTAAGGGTGCAGATGATCGTTCAGGCCCACGAATGACTGAATCACTCGAACATCTGAATTCAATTATTTCCATCACACCAGGACCATGGATGGAAGTGGAATGGTGTCTAATGGATGGGCGGATGGGCGCCTCATGGATTCCAAAGCCACTTGGAGAGATTGGACTATGGAACATCATTGCTGAAACCCCACAGAAAACAACCGCAGATGATACTGCATCTGCAGTCCATGCTCTGATTGAGCACCATGTGGATATGATTCTCTATGCTGGAGGAGATGGAACAACTAGGGACATCGTAAATGCCTTGATTGAAATTGATGCAAGTGAAACACCGATACTAGGTGTTCCTGCAGGCGTCAAGATGCACAGTGGATGCTTCGGCGCATCTCCACGCGCTTCTGCAGAAGCTCTTGCAGCTTGGATCACAGGTGATCTTCTGCTAGCACGAACCGAAGTGATGGATCTTGATGAGGACCTGTATAGGAGCGGCGAATGGGTGGTTCGCATGTATGGAGAGGCAAACACACCCGGCAGTCCACGCTGGATGCAGGGTTCCAAACAGCGGGTAGAACGTGTATCGGAAACTGAGATTCTTGAAGGGCTAGGTGACCATATTCAGGAAACCATCGAAGAGAATCCGGACATGCTCGTCATATGGGGTAGTGGGGGGACTCTTCGAACACTTGGAGATGGTATTGGTTACTCAATCTCAGTACTCGGAATCGATGCCACTCGTGGAACAAAACAAATCGGCACAGATCTAGATGAATCAGGGTTGATCGAGACGATTAATTCTCACAAAATACTCTTCGGAGAAGAGAGTGAAATTCTTCTCCTCCTCTCACCAATGGGTGGGCAGGGATTCTTGATTGGTAGAGGAAATCTGCAACTCTCTCCCGATGTTCTCAGGAGCATCGGTATTGACGCAATTCTTGGCGTCGTCACACCTGCGAAGCTCGCAACACTAAATTCACTTCGAATTGATACCGGTGATGCTGAACTCGATGCTGAATTCCGTGAACGCAAATACCTCAAGGCTCTTCAGGGATATCGCACAACTAGGCTTATCCGCATCTCTGCAGATTGATTTTACCGCGGGAATATTCAATTTCACTGACCTCCGTCACTTGTCCATGCACCGGCCACTAACCGCATCCATGCTCGTTCTGACGATGCTCCTCGCCCTCGCAGGTTCGCTAACCGTCCCGCTTGCTGAATCGGATGAAGAAGCGAACCTAACAGCCGCTCGAGCAGGAGCAACTGCATGGCTCCATGACCGAGCGGAACCTGTCGGAAATGCAGGTACTCACTCCAGTATGGAAATCGCTGCTGATGGTTCCATGTGGGTCGCACACACAAAAAATGGTGATCTTCATGTTACAAACAACGCTGATGGATACTGGTCTACTGAACAAGTGTATTCATTCGGTGAGACGGGGAGGCTAGCTAATTTGCAACTTGACTCCAACGGATTACCGCGAGTGGCACACATCGACATCACAAACCATGTACTTCGAATCTCACGTCATGATGGATCTTCATGGAGTACTACCACTGTCGCACCTGGTGAAGACACAGGTGATGAAGGACCCTACACTGACATGACCGGACGTATCGGATTCCGTATAGGATCTGATGGAACAGAACACTACTCCTACTATACAGGTGATTACGATCTTGCCTACTCCTCGTATGATGGGGCCACTTGGACCACTCAAATCATTGACGATGGGCAGGGTGAGGCTGAGGACTTTGATGGATATTCTAGAATGGGTAGATGGTCCGATCTCGTACTCGGACCTTCAGGGCAACCTGAAGTCGCCTATACCGGATATTTCGTTGATGCAACCATCAACCCAGTCACGAACCAAGCAGAGAGCGCATGGTATATGGAAAATGTTCGACATGCAATACTGACGCCTGGAGGTTGGTCAGTGAATACTATAATCGCTAATGAGACGGGGGACTCCTACACAGAGTATCTGTGGGTCTCTGCTGGACAGGATGCCTCTGGGACTATGCACATAGCTTACCAGAATCGGTCTTTGTCGAGAGAATCCGTTTGGATGGCTACACAGAACTCGGGTTCTTGGAACACAGAACGTGTGTCTCAAGGTATCGCAGATGGATTCTACCTTCGTCTCGTCTTTGATTCATCGGATTCAGCACGAATCGCTTGGTATGATGATAGTCTCGATGATACAGTCCTAATGCGGGAGGAAGGTGGATCTTTTGTCAGAGTCACAGTCGCATCAAGCGGAGACGTTGGCCAACACCTCGATTTAGCACTCAACTCAAACGATGAAGAGATTCTGAGTTACCACGATGCGACTGATCTTGACCTGATAGTATCTATCCCTGGTGTCGATGAGGACGGCGATGGGATTGTTGACTCCATCGACCGTTGTCCAGGATCATTGAGTTCTGCTCGCACGGATAGCATTGGTTGCGATTGGACGCCTGGAGAGTTAAGCACGGACACAGATGACTTCGCATATCTTGAATCTACACGTACAAGCGACGGTACCTTGTACATGGTTCTCTTTGAAGGATATGAAAAAGGCACTACGTCCTGCGATCATGACCCTGGTACAAACATGAACGATTCCGATGATTGTAATCTAGTCATATTTACAATGGGCACTTCTGCATCAGAACGTGTTGTAATCGATTCTGAAGCAGAATCAGGAAGATATGCGGATGTTGTTTCAATCCCTTCCTCAACGGCTTCGCTTGGCCATATTCCTGTAGTATCTTACATGCATATTTCTGATCGAACCTTATTCGGTTCTGTGAACGGATCCGAAATGAGGATTGCTGAGAGATTAAATTCAGGACAATGGGATACTACTACTCTACATTCCGGAAACTCTACTGGATGGTATACTTCAATCGCAGTATCTGCGAACGGAACATTGGCAGCAT
Source organism: Euryarchaeota archaeon UBA40 (assembly GCA_002506875.1). Taxonomy (GTDB): domain Archaea; phylum Thermoplasmatota; class Poseidoniia; order Poseidoniales; family Thalassarchaeaceae; genus MGIIb-N2. The sequence goes on from DAYJ01000119.1 coordinate 3,311, forward strand.
CATGGGTTGATCTGGATGGTGACGCTACAGTATGGATTTCAGTGAATTACGATGGGACCTGGATGCCTGCAGAGGTGGTCGCAGTTAACGCAACATTTCCTCGTGTTGGCTTCCTTGGAGAGGAACCTGTCGTCTTCCATCGAGACACTGCAAATACGGACATTGTCATGTCTAGCAAGGACAATTCGGGTTGGAGTGCGGAATTCATCGCCGATCAACCAACTAACTTCTATCGCCCAGATCTAGCTACTGGCCCAGATGGGACTCTATGGTATGTGTTCCAGAAAGGATATGATTCCGCAAACGGAGATGCAGACTGTGACTCATTCAACGAATGTAGTGTCCTAATGGTACACCATGATGGAACTCAGATGGGCACTGTTCAAGCAATCGGTTATGCGGATCCCGGGCAAGGTGTTTACCCCTCAATAGACGTTGATTCGGCAGGGCGTCCACATGTATCCTGGTATGCGACAGATGACCTCGGAATCACAGTATCTGCAGAAGGCCCTAATGGATGGGAGCCTGTAACTGTCACTTATGACCGCGCTTCCGGCCGTTACTCCGAAATAACGACGAATGACGAGGGTTGGGAAACTGTGTATACCTTCGATCAAGAGGCGAATGGAACCATCGTCTATCTGGAACGGAATCCAACAGAACAAGATCACGATCTCGTGAGCGATGATGATGATCTCTGCCCTAACACGCCGTTTGGTGAATCAGTAGACAACGATGGATGCGGAGAGAGTCAACGAGATACGGACAACGATGGTGTCCTCGATGTAAATGACCTATGTCCATTCACTAACTCAATTGAGGCAAGTGACGTCAATACAGATGGATGTGGAGCAAGTCAGCGAGATACCGATAACGACGGTGTAAACGATGCTCTAGATGAATGCCCAGGAACACCTGCGGCTACAGCGGTTAACAACAAAGGATGCGATGTGGCTAACCAAGATTCGGACAGTGATGGCATCAGCGATGTGAATGATCTTTGTCCTGATACCCCATACTGGGCGAAAGATAGTGTGGATTCTGATGGATGCGCCCTGTCTGAGAAAGACAGCGATGGTGATGGTGCCTACGACGACTTCGATAAGTTCCCACAAGATCCTACACAAATCTACGACTCAGACAATGACGGTTATGGGGACAACGAGAGTGGTAACTCACCAGATGGATGTCCCTTCGAAGCCGGGACCTCAACTGGGACTCCT
>DAYJ01000116.1 GCA_002506875.1 Euryarchaeota archaeon UBA40
ACCAAGGAGACTGCTGTTCTTATCGAGACGATTGCTGCAGCAGGCGCCGAAGTTTCGTGGTCAGGATGTAATCCACTCAGTACTCAGGACGATGTTGCAGCATGGCTAGCATCTGAGGGCTACAGCATTCATGCCTGGCATGGTCAGTCAGTAGAGGACTTTTACCACTGCATCGACCGAACTCTTGAGTTTGAACCAACATTAACTCTTGACGATGGTGCTGACCTTATTTTCCGTGTTCACGATGCGCGAAAGGATATGCTTCCTTCGATTATTGGTGGAACTGAGGAGACAACCACTGGGGTCCATCGACTTCGAGCTATGGCTGATCAGGGTGCACTCCTTTACCCCGTGATTGCGGTTAATGATGCGAAGACCAAGTGGGATTTCGATAATGTCCATGGGACTGGGCAATCAACTTTAGATGGAATCTTGAGGGCTACCAGTGTCCTATTAGCTGGGAAAACGTTTGTTGTCGCAGGGTATGGCCACTGTGGCCGAGGCCTTGCTCAGCGGGCTCGAGGCATGGGGTCGAACGTAGTTGTGACAGAGGTGGATCCGTTAGCAGCACTTCGCGCGCATATGGATGGATTCCGTGTTATGCCTATGGATGAAGCTGCAGAGATTGGAGACCTCTTCTGTACTGCAACTGGAATGAAGGATATCATTTCTAGATCCCAGTTCTCAAAGATGAAGGATGGTGCAATTGTTTGTAATACGGGTCATTACGACTGTGAAATTGTGATTGAGGATCTGGAAGATCTTTCTACTTCTGTCCGAACCATCCGTGATGATAATGAAGAATTTACTCTTCCCGATGGCCGCCGAATTTTCCTTCTTGCACGAGGTCGTCTCGTTAACCTCGCTGCTGCCGAAGGCCATCCATCAGAAGTTATGGATATGTCCTTTGCAAACCAATTCCTCTCATTGTGTCGTCTTGCAGCGAATGCAAAAACGATGGATGTGGCTGTCCATGATATCTCATTGGAACAGGATCTTGATCTCGCTCAGACGAAATTGATTGCTGAGGAGATTTACATTGATTCTCTTAGTTCAGATCAGATTGCTTACCGCGATTCCTACAACGAAGGAACCTAATCGTGGATTCATTCTTCTTCGAACTCAGCCCATTTTGGTAGAGTGAAAGTCCATTTCCGACTCATTCGTTCCCCATTTTCTACAATACGATCGAGTCGTTCCATAGACGAAATCGAGCGTCTATCTCGAAGTGCACGGTATAGGCGACTCTCTCGATATTCATTAGGGATACAGAGTAGACCGCTAGAAAGCTCAGCATTAATCGCGCGAGTTAATTCATGAGCGGGTCGATTCAATCGGTGTACATGGCGACGAACCCATCGGCTCCCATAGAGGAAGGAAACAAAGATAATCAAGAATCCAAGAATCATTGTTGATAATCCACCTGACAGGATTCCATTGCTTTGTAACCATTGGAATCCGATGGCTTCAATCCACACAAGTGGCATCAGGAAGGTGAGTAGCCAGAATGTTTCAGTCGTAGGCTTTCTACCTGAGAATGCCTTAATTCGAATCCAACCATCGTCGCTCGGATTGCTAGGGCGAAAGAAATCTGTATTGTTAGATGCAGCCATTTTGATTTGCTCGCTCATGGTTCTGAGGCGCATCATACTCTTTGGATCAGGTTGTTCCATATTTTCTCCGAAGATCAAATCGATACGGTCAGCAGCATCCGCATATTCTCCGAATTCAGCAAGAATTGCGACCTGTTCAACGAGAGGAACTACAGCCTTTGGATCGAAGAGTCTGCGAGAATCCCACCACTGTAAAGCATCCTCAAACATTCCTAGTTCATCAACCAACAACCGGCCTCCGATAGCCCATGCTTCTTCATTTGATGGATTTGTAGTGATGATGCCTCGGCATTTTTCCAGGCCTTTTGCTGCATCCTGCAGGCTCATCTTTGTTGGTCGATCCCCCCTTGGCCCAGTGTTGCTGAATAGTTCTCGGATTTCTGACATCAGGGCATCCTCATGATGAGGGTCAATCTCAAGGGCCTTGGTGCGTAACTCTACGAATTTCTCATGGTCGGCAAGATCCCTCGATTCCATAGCATCCAGCCAGAAATCGTCGGCGCTGCGACTCTCCTCCCCCATGTATCATGCCTCCGTTGTTCCGATACAGGCGAAGCGATTCATCACCTTATGCGTTGAATCAACTACGACGTCTGTCTCTGAATGAGCCGCCGGAACCTCCGCTTCGGCGGTCTCTTCCACCTCGGTTTCCAACGAAGCGCCTGCCTCCTTGGCGATTTCCAGTTCGCTGATTATCACCGAAATTGATCTTCCGAGGCGGCCTACTTGAGGAACTATTGCCTCCTGAACCGTCTTTGTTGCGACCGCATCGGTTACATTCGGTCCTGAAGGCAAAGTTGCTATTTTTACAGGACTTGCATTCCCAATCCCCATCTCTCGATTCTTGATTTCCACCACGTTGGTCTCCACCACGTCGATCTCCGCCG
>DAYJ01000013.1 GCA_002506875.1 Euryarchaeota archaeon UBA40
CTTCCACTTTCTTCTTAGTGTGATGTAGTATCTGTCGAATAGATATACAACCCACACTGATGAATGGCGATAAGCGTGAACAAGCACTCTGCGCAGAGATGGGGCTGGACATACCTCTCCGGTAATTGCGGCCACGTCCATCCAAGAACGATTGTAATGTGGCAATTGCAGACTTTTCCCCTGGATCAGGCCGATTTATTAGCGACCGCCCGACTAACCCAAGGTCCGAGATATCGGGTATTTCGTCAGATTCAATACCAATGGGGGGAATGATTTCTGTGGGCGGGATTATCGCTGATTTTTCCATTCTTGAATCACGCTCTTTTTTCCATGTGTCTCTTGATTCCAATTTTCGAATGACGCCATTCGTCGGGAATTCGACGAATCGAACCCCTTCCCTATTACACCAGCTGGAAACAGACTTGTCGCGGTCCCATGACCATTGCAAGCCCGTTTCTTGATTCCCATAAATCGAACTAATGCTATTCTTCTGATGAATTTCACTCAACTTGTCAACAACATCTCCGAAATGGAATAACAATACTCCGCCAATCGCCTCGATATCAGTCTTCAATACCTGTAAACAATCAAGCTCCCATTGAATATGAATCGGGTCTACATCAGGCCTTCCGATACGAGCAGAGTCCATATTGAACAAACAGATGATCGGTTTACCAAGACTCTTTGCCATTGCTAAAGCAGGATTATCCCCTAATCGCAAATCCCGTCTAAACCAGACAACTGTAACCGACACCATCTAGCATAGTCATGGGAGATAATAAGTCGTGTTTTAGAGCACTTAGAACCTCAATCTCAGAATTATTCGAGCTGTCCAGATGCTGCTTTCAATAAGCCTAGGAATGGAGGGCTGGGACGCCCTGGACGAGATTTGAACTCTGGGTGATATTGGGTGCCGACGAAATATGGGTGATCCATCAATTCCATGATCTCACATCTCTGTCCCGTGTCATCCTTGCCGACATAGACCAACCCCGCCTCTTCTATACGGTCTATCAGATCCGGATTCACTTCATATCGATGCCTGTGTCTTTCGCTCACTGCATCCAATCCTCCGTAAAGCCGCTTAATCTTGCAGTCATCCACTACAAACGGTGTAATCTTGGCACCCAACCTCATGGTCCCGCCCATATGCGTCTTGGATATTTCTGGCATGAACACGACTGCAGGATGCTCGAGATTCTCAGGATCTTCAACAAACTCTTCTGAATTCGCACCTTCCAAATTCAGAACATTCCTGCAGAATTCAATGGTAGCAATCTGCAGCCCAAGACATATTCCGAGGTATGGAACATTATTCTCACGTGCGTATCTGGCTGCCTCAACCTTCCCCTCAACTCCGCGGTTGCCGAATCCACCGGGAACAAGTATGCCATCGGCTAGTTTGAGCTTCTCCCATGCAGCATTATAGGAATCCTCATCTGAGTTTAGCATAGATGAATCTAGATCAGTCGATTCTATCCAGTCGATTGTGAGTTTACGATTGACTGCGATAGCAGAATGCTGGAGCGCCTTTATGACGCTGAGATAGGAATCTGAAAGACCGGTATACTTGCCAACCATGGCAATCTTAACTTCCTCATCCAGACTATCCACTCTGTCCGCCATTTCACGCCATTGTTCCAGATATTCGTCATGATCCGATTCTTCCACTCCGATGCATTCTGCAATCATCGACCTGACACCCTGTCTTTCAAATGAAATCGGTATCTGATACAGATTCGATACATCGTGCGCGGAAATTACCGCTCGCGGCTCCACATGACAGAAAGCAGCCAACTTCTCCTTTACTTCGTCATGCAGAGGATCCCTGGATCTGCATACAATAAGGTCGGGGGTTATCCCCAGTCCTCGCAACTCCTTGACAGTGTGTTGAGTGGGTTTTGTTTTCTGTTCCCCAACAGGCCCCATGACGGGAACCAAGCTAACGTGGACGAAACAAACATTCTCTCGCCCTACTCTGAATTGAAATTGTCTCAGAGCCTCTACGAATGGTGAACTCTCTATGTCTCCCACGGTCCCTCCAAGCTCAATCACGCATGCATCTGGAGCATCATCCGAATCATTCGTCGGAAGTATGCTTACACGCTCGATCCAATCTTGTATTTCGTTGGTTATGTGGGGTATGACTTGAACAGTCTTTCCAAGATAGTCTCCCCGACGCTCCCGTTCGATGACCGCCGAGTACACTTTACCCGTGGTTAAGTTGTGGTCGCGGGTCAGAGAAACATCAAGAAATCGCTCATAATTGCCAAGATCGAGATCCGCCTCACCGCCATCATCCAATACGAATACCTCGCCATGTTCGAACGGTGACATCGTACCAGCATCGCTGTTTAGGTACGGATCGATCTTTATCGACGTGACTTTCATCCCGACCGATTTCATCAGCACTCCTATGCTACTCGCTGTGATGCCCTTACCAAGACCAGACAGAACGCCGCCCGTCACAATCACATATTTCATGATAACAACGGGGTATGGAGCCATTTTACGTCGCATATGAACCTTGGCAATGTCACTCCCTTGTATGATTGATGTTCAAGTATCGTCTGACTATTAGCATGTCATGGTCGGCGTGCCCGGGAGCCAGATCTTAGTCACCGGAGCCCTTGGGCAGATAGGTTCAGATCTTACCAACACTCTCCGAGCAATGTATGGGAAAGGCTCAGTATTGACCACCGATATTCATGATGAAGGAAGCCAAGAGGGTCCCTTTCAGCTGTTAGATGTACTTGATTATGAGGCGATTTCAAGAGCCATCTCTGAGCATTCCATCGATACCATCTATCATCTTGCAGCTGTTCTTTCCGCGCATGGGGAGAAAGATCCTGACTTGTGCGAGCGGGTAAACCTGGGGGGCCTTCAGAACATTCTCGATGCAGCCCGAAACCACGGATGCAGAGTTTTTGCACCTTCTTCCATAGCAGTATTCGGCCCTGATTCAAGACCCATCGCCATGCAACACTCTCCCCTGTCGCCGACCACTGTATACGGCCGAACCAAGAAAGAAGGAGAGGAAATGATGTTGAAGTATTTTCACAACTACGGAGTAGACGCTCGTGGTTTGAGGTATCCAGGGCTGCTATCTTGGACCACACCTCCAACTGGCGGAACTACAGATTATGCGGTTCAGGTATTCTATGAAATCCATGAAAATGAAAAGTATGATTTCTTTGTTCGAGGAGATACCAAACTTCCAATGATGATGATGCAGGATGCAATCAGAGCCACCATGGAACTCATGAGTG
>DAYJ01000047.1:0-16966 GCA_002506875.1 Euryarchaeota archaeon UBA40
CCCTGACCTTGTCCTTGACCTTGGCCCTGACCTTGTTCGCCCTGGCCCTGATCATTGGACTCGCCGCCGCCGTTAGTTCCGCCGTTACCGCTGCCGGTCTCAGAATCCTGGTAGTCGGGGTCGTAGGCATCTGGGATGCCGTCGCCGTCCTGGTCCGAGGACTCACCGTCATTCGGGTCGTTCGGGAACGCGTCAGTGGAGTCAGGCTTACCGTCACCGTCGGTGTCAGCGCTGTTCGGGTTGGTCCCGCGCGCATATTCCTGGGCGTTAGTCAAACCATCGCCGTCCGGATCTGCGTTAGCGTCGCCACCAGAGTTAGGGTTGAGGCCGTGATTGACCTCCCATCCGTCTGGCAATCCGTCGCCGTCGCTGTCCGCGCGGGTCATGTCCGTTCCTTGCTGCTGTTCCTCGGCGTTCGTCAAACCGTCACCGTCCCAGTCAGCTCCACCATCGGAGCCGTCAAGAGGGTCGGTTCCGTCTGCAGATACTCCTACAGACGCGGCCATCAGTACCATAAACAGTGCAATTAGCATGCTCAATTTCTTGTTCGTGTTTTTGTTTTGCATAGTTTTCATTTCCTTTGCTTTGTTTCAGAGAACCCGCCGTTCTCTCTCTCCGGGATCAGTCATGCAGTGCATGGCGTTCGAACTCCGGGATGCGGCGGTTGAATCGATTGTGTGGTTAGCACTGGGGCTATTCGCTTCATGGAGCGGGAAGAACCGGATTGCAACGCAATCCCTGACTAAATCAGGTGCCCGATTCTTCTCGTTACTTCGCTCCAGTCCTCCGATTTTTGCCATTCTAAGCCACATTTCGTTCTAGGGTGCCCTTCGCTCCCTCTGTCTAGTGAAACGTCCTTGGGGTATATGAAACCCGCATCATCCATGTTCCAAATTAGGGGGTAAGACGGCGGAGTTCCGCCTTGAAACGGGCTGCCCCAAGGATGTGGCGGATCGGTGCAAGGACTGACATGAGTATCAAAGCAACAAGAATTGCTGGAGTCCAGAAGGTGATTCCTTGACCCATCGTGAGCCACCCGGACCAAGCAACAATGAGTGTTGCCCAAATTCCGTAACGACGGGCAAAGAGTGACGTGCGAGCCCGGGTTATCTCATCTGAATAGAGCTGAGGCACCTCATCTTCTGTGACGAAACCTTGCTCAACGCCACAACGAACGCAGACAAGATATCGTGGACCATTGCCCCGAATAAACTGGTCTTGAGGATATACTCCTCTGCAGTAGCGACATGTAGCCATCCGAATCTCTCATTCCTGCGGAATCACGCCGACTCCTTCAATCCTGCTGTTCAAAGGCCTGAGGGGAGTCCTCCAAGAGGCTTCTAGAAGTATCACGTCCGAGATCTAGGAAGGTCTTGAGTAAAGCTCGGCCCTCAGGACTTCCGCATGATTCAGGGTGAAATTGAATTCCATGAACTGGACGGTCAATTGCCTCAACACCCATGATTATACCTGTGGGCTCGACCCATGCATTAGCAGCCAGTTTCTGTTTTGTGTTCTCCTTCGGAGCAGCGATACTGAGGCTATGATAGCGCATCATTGTCGGAGAATCTTCTGAATGGATGAATAAACCCGAGGATACGTGCTCAATACTCATGGGAACACCATGAACAGCACCACTAGGGGTGCGCTTGAGGGCCCAACCATCCGCAATCCCAAGGGCCTGATGGCCGAGGCATAAGCCAAGTGTCGGCAGAGGTGAATTGGTGTCTAATGCCCAACGGGCGAATGCCATGGTGAGGGGAGAAGATGTTGGCTCAGAGGGGCCAGGTCCGAGAACGATGTGTGAGGGAGAATGTGTTTCAAGCAAAACCCCGATGTCTACATTCGATTCCGGTCCACGGCCAGACACGATGATGACCTCGGCCCCACATATTCGAAGTTCATCGACAATGTTCCATGCGAAGGAATCTAAGTTATTCACAAAAAGGACACGAGGTGGATCGGGTAAGTCGTGAACACGGGGTGAATCGGTATGGAGGCGTGTCAAGAGGGCAGATGTTCGATCATCGACGACACGGATGGGTTCAATCCTAGGTTCTGCCGAAACGGGTTGAGTTAATGGATCCAAATTTGATTTAGGCCAACAGGCTTCAATCAGTGCCGCAGCCTTCAATTTCGCTTCTTCAACCTCGGATGCTGGATCAGATTCGGCTGTGATACCGCCTCCTGCCTTGATGATAGCATGCCAGCCATCGTCCGTAGAATGGGCCTCCATTGTCCGAATTAGAATGTTCCAGACACCCTGTCCACACAATGGATCATCGTAGCCAAGTGATCCAGTCCATGCGCCTCGAGGAGCCTCTTCAAGTTCAGAAATTGCTGCGATTGTTACATCCTTTGGACAACCGGTGATGGAACCGCCCGGAAATAGATGCTGTAATGCGGATGGAACATCGACGCCTGAGGCAGGATGACCTGAGACGGTACTAACCATGTGGTGTACGTTTGGCAATGATTCTATTCGCCAATCCGCCCAGATTGTGGACCCTGCTCGACTAATTCGGCGGATATCGTTCATCTCAAGATCGACTAGCATCATGTGCTCTGCGATTTCCTTACGAGATGTCAGCATAGTCGTCACTTCAGCAGTGTCGGCTTCCAGATGCATGCCTCTTGGACGAGTGCCTTTGATTGGACGTGTAGACACGCAGTCAGGCCCCATCTCTAGCAGGAGTTCAGGGCTGGAAGAAGCGATGGCAAGGTCGAGATCGGGGGCATGAAACCAACCTGAGAAGGGAGCGGGATTAACCTCGACTAATCTTTCGAATATCTCCCATGGATGGATGTCGGTTGGCCCACTCCAAGTACGACCATAGTTCGCTTGGTAGAGGTGGCCACCACGGATTGATTCGATAATACGCTGAACCTGATGTGCGTGATGAGCATCAGAAGTGCTGACAGGATTCATTGAGTGGATGGTTTCCAGGGGCTTCTGTGGAATAATAGATACCTCCTCAATCGGTAAATTCGCCCACGGATGATCCTCAGCAGAGACAAGGGTCATGATGTCGAGTTCTCGATTGTGGTGGATGTAGGCATCAAGCGGATACAGGACACCAAGAACCGTTCCTTCATTGGGCCGATAGAGAATGTCGACTGGTGAAGTCCACTGAACTAGATCGTAACCAAGGAGGCCGGTAACCGTTCCAAGGCTAGGTAATTCATCAGGAGTGGGTTGGATGGTTCCAAGACGTGCAAGACGCATCGCTTCAGCGAGATTCGATGCAGTACAAGTCTCGCGAGTGATCCAACCTTTGCCGTTCCATTGCTGAACTTCGACTACCATCGGGGAGATTGAAGGAAACTGAATTTCCCCGTTCAACGGGGAAGACGAGGAGGGTTTCTCTGATGCATCAATTGGAGAGGGTTGCTTGAGTAAAGTGCGGTGATAGGCAGGCGCCATCAGTAGTGAATGACGGGCGATGTCCGACACCGGGCCTCCGGAATGAAGGAGGAGTTCGTCGGGGGATAGATTGGTTGAACTGATAGTTCGCAAGGATCTTTGGATATCTACAAGCGGCTGATCACTATCGAATCGAGGTAGGCGTCGATGGATCATACGCCTCACTGAACCCCTGACATCGTCCATGCTTCCTTCAAACCACGCTCAATCGGGGCGAGGAGGCAATCACCTACTGGAATCTCGTGACCATCAATCTCTTCGATGGCGAGGGCGCCTATACCTGTTCCAACAACTACCAATTCACGACACCGGCGCACTAGTTCTTCAGTCAACCAAGCAGTCCTTAGTGGGATGCCGGCTGATTCAAGTTCGTGCTCAATTAACGTTAGAGTGACAGATTCGACCGCCCCCTGTTCCTCTCCTGGAGCGTAAGCTACACCATCTTCGTCCAAGAGGATGGGGGTACATCGATCTCCATCTACGATGGAATAATCATGAATCAGTAAAGCAATGTCTGAACCTGTTCGCTCAGCAGTATCCCTTGCTGTAACGTATGCTGACCATGCTCCGTGCTTGATACCGCGAAATCGTCGGGGCCACCTAGGGGCTGGAATGCTAATCGCAGAGACAGGTCCCCTAATCTCTGGATTCGTACGTATATCGATCGAAAGGTCCCCATCTGTAGACCATTCGATGCGCATCAAACCAACATCGAGTGTAGTTTCCTCTAAACTGCGATCTATTTCAGCCCTGACGAATTCAGCCTCTAGAGGGGGACATCGTGCAGCTTCTGCGAATCGGATTAGGCGTTCTTCGTGCGATGAACGTGCAAGGACTGTGGTGTTCCGGAATGCAACCGTCGTGAAGACGGAATCGCCGGGTCGCTCGTCGCTCATACCGGTAGGAACGCGCCTGAACGGAAGAGGCTTCTCTGTTCAGAGAAGGTCATCGAGGAACGACATGTCAAGATCATCATCTCGCTGCTGTCCAGACCGCAATGCCTTCGCAGCACTCGTCAATTCCTGTGTATTGAGATATTGATCCTGATTATCATCATGGTAGCGCGCCTCTTGGACTAGTACGTCAACGGAAGGTAAATCGTACTCCTGAACGAGATCACCGGCTCTCCGCTTAGAGAAGTTGTAGTCATCGACTGGAGCAACTTGTGCTACGCCAACAGGTTGCGCATCCATCGGTGGTGGTGCAACTGTGGGCGATGCGAGCATCCCCATATCATCGTCATCCCAACGTTCCTGATTTTGTATTCCATAGGTTCCTTGCGCTAGATGTGCCCATTCAGCACTCGGATCCTTTCGACGCATGACTAAGAGGGCTACCATTGCGGCGATAATCATGCCGAGTAAGATGAGGATAACTACGGTCTGGACACCGAGGGCTTCCCACCATGCTGCATCTTCAGAGTCACCTGGATTCGGGACAGCGGTTGGATCGTATGGTAACAGGGCTTGCGCTGTTACACCAAATCGGTGGACTTCTCCATCGTGTGCAACAATCGTCACATAATGAGTCAGATTTTGATCTAAGGTATCGTTACCTATTGCATCGAACGTGTAGGACACACCCTGAACGAAGTCTTTGACCAGTCGTGCATCTCGAGTATCCTCAAAGACCTCATTGGAGGCGTATATCCAATAAGAGCGGACCTTGGCATCTTCAGAGATGTCCCATTCAACAATAATCGAATTTCCATCATCAGACCACCGTAGAGTTACTCCAGTAATCTCTGGAAGATGGAGGCCTGGATCAAGAAGGGAGTTGTCAATCGGAGAGCGACTCGAAGTCAGGAGGTCTGTATACAACGCATTACCTGAGCTGTCAACGGGCACAACAGCAACCCAAGTCTCGACTCCTGGTGCAAGAGGGAGGGCGTCTCCGTCAGATTCTGAATTTGTGCGAGAGAAGATTTCAACCTCTGCTGGTAAATCCGGATTCCTCTCAAGAACGGCTGCTGGCTCCATGGTAGACGCGTCTGTAAATGGTAATGACGAAGTAAATACCTCGTAACGATCGAGGTCGCTCGCGAGACTCAAATCAAAGGAAACGTGGAGGGCATCACCCAAATCGTCTGGGCGATCCGCTAAAGTCGGCGCATCCAAACGTGATGGAGGGGTAATGTCTCCTCGGTTGTCAATTGGTGTAACCTCCACTGTTTCAAGGCGAGTCAGGTAGACATTGTCGATTTGATCGTGTGCTGTAACAGTCACGTAGAGCTTGACATCGGGCTGAATTGAATCAGACTGTGCTGTGCTGACTGAACTTCCACCATACAAGGCCGTATCAACCGTAATTTCGATTCTTTCCTCTGCCCATCCACGGCGTTCAACCAAGATTAGGCCGCATTCATCGGGGTCTTCTGAACAAGCACTCCACTTCGGACCCACGGTAGTAACGGGATGCTCGGACACCCATACCACATAATGTTCCAAATCACGATCGAAACTAGGTGTCCAACTAACATCGATGCTGGTGCCATCATCATCCGGAGTATCCCATGCTTCGATGTTTGTGATACGTTCAGGGGGCTGAGGTGCAACATTCGCGACCGATGTAGCCTCAACAATTGTAACATTCTCTAGGTCCTTATTCTGCCATAGATCAACTGCGACCACTGTGAACCAATGGACAATGCCATCTTGAATTGGTCGACCAGCAATATCGTTCACCACTACTGAAATTGTAGTATCCTGAGATTGATCCTGTCGGGCCATCTGAGTTGGAGGGCCTTGACCGCCACCGCCAGGAGCTCCTCCGGGTGGCCCAGGACGTTGTCCTTCCAATAATGGAGCGCAACCGAAAGTGGTCAATGCGATATCCCAGCCAACAACATCTGATGGCAATGTTTCCGAGTTTGCAATATGGCCATAGATTTCGTAGAATGCGCAGTCTTCCTCCTCATTTGCTGTCCACTCAATCGTGATGTGGCCACCTTCATCATCAGGAGTATCGAATGCAACGATGTCTTCGACTGGAGCAGGTGGGGTGCCATCATCCTCCAAAGCAGTCCATATTACGGGACCGACGATTGTGGCATTCGATTCGTCGAATTGGCCACTTTCATCAGTACACACAAACGCAAACCAAAATGGATCATTCGTTGGGATTTGAGTAAAGGTAGTGTTCGCCTCCCCTGCAGGTATTGCAGTTGCCCTAGGAAGACGATATGGGAAATCTTCTGGAATTGGAATTGGGGTCCTCCAATAATGTGTAAAGGCATGATCAAGTTCAGTACATGCGGACCATTCGAGCATTACTCTGCCCTCTTGATTCTCATCGATTGTAGCGTTCACCCATGTAGGCGGAGTTGGGACATTGTCAATTGGAATTGCAAAGTTACCGAAATTAGACGGTTCACCTAACAATCCTCCAGAGTACTCCGTTACAATGGATATTCCATATTCCACACCATCTACCAATGGGGTACTCAATGATGTTGTGAGTTCAGCAGAGACAATTGCCCACGCTGGAATTCGGGCATCGTAACTTCCACTGGCGTCTGTTAGATCTTCGATATCTGATGATGTGAGACCATTCGGATATTCCGTTGTTTCCCACACATAAATCCGGTATGCAACCCAGCCATGATCTGTGGATGGTGACCAACGAGCAATGAGGGTCTCACCCCCATCATCTGGACGATCGAAGAACTCCAATACCTCAGTGGGTTGTTCGAGACGGACCCAATCATAGGTGAGTCGGACCCAGATAGAGCCATTTGACGGGCTCTGAAGACCAAGTTCGACTTGGCGTCCGATTTGACTCATCGCAGCATTGTCAATCGCATTTTGGAGGGATGATTCCAAACTAAAGTCGAGTTCTGCTAAGTCCCATATTCCAGTGTAATTGAGAGTCGTGGTCGACATCCATGTTGCTGCACCCTGAATGGGACTCACAGATGTCACGGCATTCTGAATGAGTTGGATTCCGTTGGGCCCTTGTGCACCTGTAGAAGATGTAACTGAGGCGGTCTCGGAATCAATCAGTACAATCTGTCTTCCGGGATGAGTCTGGTTCGTAATGTCATAGTTCGCACCAGCAATGAGTACAGTCAACGGATCAGCACGGCGATTAGTGAATCGATCCGCTTCATTGTGTGAAATCGGGGCGAACAAATGCAAGCCATCAGAACCAACAGCTGCAAGACCATCTGAATCAATATAGCCCGCCATCAAATCTGTAATTTGGATTACATCATCGACGAGATGGGATCCTCCTGCTGCGAAGTAAGTAATTCCAGGTAGTCCAATGGATACGACCTCGGTGCCATCACTGACCAAAGTATTGGGTGGATAGCCTGCCATCGTAAGCGGATTAGGCCCATCTTCCATCTGACCAGAACTCGCATTCCAGTGAATGATGGGGGCCGTTGCTGTAGCAATATGGACGCCCCATGCGTCTGCTGTGATGGATTCAATCGCATTGTCAGGAATCATATCGATTGGACGTGTAGCTGACGGTACCATCGTCGCCGTAGGAACCTCTGTGTAACCTGGACGAGTGATGCCTCGGCCATCATGGGCGACAAACATCGTCTCGCCAAACACTGTAGAAGCGCCTGAAGCATCAACAATAGTCGTTGTAGGCAGAACCGTCAGGCCCGAAACTGTAGTTCCAATCAGACCTGCCTGTTCGTTGAGGACGCGAACCACTGTCATCGTAGTCGTGTTAAGTTCCGCTACGCCCCCCCATGTGCCGACTAGTAAATTGCCATTAGCAACGCCAAGTTCGCGGACGTATGGGAAAGGCAGGCCATCAAGAACTGTGAATGGATCATCCCAATCCGAAGTCGTGAGATTCCAAACACCAAGACCGCCGATTGTTGCAATCCAAATTCGCCCATCATGCTCCTCAAAGTCCCATACGAAATTACTTGGAAGGCCAGCGATGAGTTTGCCATCAGAGATTGTGTTGTTGGCCACATCATACACCTGAACGCCAGCAGCAGTGGAATCAGTGCCCATCAGGCCGATTACAAGGTTACCATTCCAAGGGACAATGCCATCATGATTCCAATGGAAACCAATGACTGGGGGCTGTAATTGGCCTGTAGTCAAATCTACACGAATAAGACCCTGGAAGATGGTCGAAACCCAAAGATCCGTGCCATCGTGATATATTTCATTCACAATTTCAAAACCGAAAGAGAAGGAACGATCCCAGCGAACTGAGCCATTGGTCAGGGTTCCTTCAAGAATTGATGTACCCAAACCAGAAGTTACATCCTCGCCTTGGACCGCGTATACCTTGTTACCATGGGAGAGGAACTCGAGGATGCGGCCAGAGCTAAGAGCTACGAACGAGTCGATTCCTCCCGGTGTTAAGCCATTGGAATCGAGAAGATCCACACGGCTGTTACCAGTATTCTCACCATTGCGTGCAATGGCATATGCAGTCGCACCATTTGCAGTTGGCTTAAGCACAATACTGCCACTACTCAATCCTGGATCGACTAGAGACCCGGAGCCGACCGTTGTACCCGATACAGGAACTTGAGAGAATCCTCCTGCACCGGTGCCGACGTGTGCAATTAGTACGCGATTATTGTGGTATAGTAGTCCGCCAGGGAAGACGGCTTCCTCGGAGATACCGTCTCCGGCGTCTATTGGAGCAAGTGCCTGATTCTGTGTTCCGTAGATATAACGTCCAATGCCAATACCATCTGTGTCGTAGCCGAAGTATACTATCTCATTTGGTTGATCGCAACTCACAGCACGGACATCATCGTTGTCAATTTCTCCGCTGTTAGCTCGGAAATCACCAATCCATGAATTGGATGAAAGATCGTAGCGGGCAACTCCTCCGGGAGCCCACCAACCAAGTGAGCCCATTCCCACGTGAACGATGCCTGCACATTCCCCGATATCAGCAGGGTATCCGGATGGTACGGAGCCCGATCCTGCAGCAATACTTTGCCATTGGCCCGTGGTTCCATTCTTGATGTGGATGTCGGCATTTGTGTTCCAACCTGACTGTGCATATGTCCCTACCCAGAGGTCATCACCCACTACCTCAACTGTGTAGACGTCCTCGTCCCCTGAGGAAGGCATGCCTCCATTATTGGGGTTCCAACGAGTCAACCAAGTATCGTTGGCAGGATCAAAGCGAAGTAATCCATCTAGTGAGCCAAATAGGTACTCTCCATTGAATTCAACCATGCCACGTATACGACCATCAACATCATCCCAAGACCCGAGTAGAGTCATATTTGCAGCATTGTAGCGACGAAGATAATTTTCTCCATAAGCAACCCATAATTCACAATCTGCTGGATCCAATGGGAAACAATCGCCGAGGTACTGCGCATTTACGCGTTCAATATTTCCAGTTGAATCAAGAGTATCAGCCCAAGACCCGTTAGTCACATTCCAGCGAACGACTGCTCCAATTCCAGTCCACCACTGTGATGGAGTTACTCCAACCCACAGTTCGTCGCCAACCATATTCATGCCATTGGTGTTACCTGAAGTCCCAATCCGAGCGCCTACATCGAGCTCGGAAAGACTGGTATCTGTGGAGAGATTGATTCGGAAGATGAGATCTCGAGAATTCTGGTAATTCAGTTGTTGTGCATAGTGCAAAATGCCTCCATAAATCGTGATGTGCATCGGATCCCAATTAGATAGAGTGGGGCCACCGCTGTTTGTACCCTTATCCCAATCACGGAGAACTGTTGAAGTGTTCAAATCAATCTCGGCTAGACCGAAATCGCCACCTGCCCAAAGCGTATGACCTGACTCACCTAATGCAAGAGATGTCACACCGTCTCCACCAATAACATTCGAACTCTGATCCCATGGAGAGAGCCAGTCACTATTCACAAGATCATAACGCTGGATTCCTGCTCCATCGAAACCCACGTATGCAATATCGTTGTGAACGACTACTTTCGCATTGTTAGTAGCCTCTCCCGCTTCCCATGTATCAAGAACAACTTCGTTAGTTGTATCCCATACTACAGCACCATTTTCTGTACCGACGTAGATTTTGTTGTTACCGATAAGGCGAACGCTTCGAACATCATCCGGTATGTCGTCATCGTCATCCCAGCAGTCATCGAACTGGAATGTCCAGGTGTATCGACATAAGCCGCGATCTGTGGCTGCCCAAATACTGCCTGAATCTGAATGGGTATCGAAGAACTCGCGAGGAGCGAAACGTCCCTGTTGAGATATCGATGACCCTTGACCATTCGCAAAGCGTTCGAGACCGAATGACGTCCCAACAAGAACGCCGCCATATGGGTCGGCCTCGACCGAGAAGACATCGTTTGATTGCATTACAGACCCTCCTTGGCCTGGACCATTGCCTCCACTTGCTGTGTAACGATCGAGTACTTCCCCAGTAACACGATCATACACTAGGACTCCGAACCCGTCAAGGCCCAACCACACTGTAGTTCCATCACTTGCAATTGGCGCCCAATCAAGCTCATCTGCACCAAGCGATTGCCATGATCCAATGACCTCGTTAGTTGTGAGATCAATCCTCATGACGCCATCCTCATCACTGCCGATATAGACGATACCTGAACGAGTTGCGATTTCTCCAACATCGTCACTATCGAGTTCCTGCACACCACTTGCTTGTTCATTGAACTCAGTCACAGCACCACTACTCAGATTCCATACTGTCAAACCTTGACTTGGGTGCGACAGGCTAAGCGTGGATGTGTATGCATCGTAAGACATGTCTTGAATGAAGTCCGATGCAATTGCGGGTGAAGAAGCCTCATCCAACGTCTGGAGGAGAGAACCGTTAGCATCGTAGACCATCAGGCCACCGCCAGCGGTGCCAAGGTAAATGTCAGTGCCATCGGTAGTGATGGATCGCCCTTCCTCATTGGTTCGAATTGACTCAATCCAGAGGTTTTGCGAAGAATCGAAACGATCGATCCAATCAGCACCACCAATCCAGTAGACATCGCCAAGGCGGGTTATGCTCATCATGTCATCAGAACTAGGTGAGTTAGCGAAGAGTTCGGTGCGATCGAAAGAAGGTGAATTACCTGCCTCAAGAACTGATACCCGTCCTGAAGAACCAATCAATAGAACTGATTCGTTGACTGGGCCGCGTAATACTCCTTCCGTTGCCCTCCAAGGCAGTATTGTAATCGGGCTCGGCACATTGAGGTCCGTTGAGAAATCCGTCGAAGTGAATGTTAGGCTAGTGCCATTGTAAGTATGGAGAACGTCTCCTGCAAGAATGTGAATCCAGTCATCCGTAACTGACATGCTCTGAACATCATCACTTGAGAGCCAGTTCTGTGAAGACCAGGTGGCTAACCAGGACCCTGTATTGAGATCCTTTCGCATAACTCCACCATCTGCTGTAGAGATGTAGAGTACGTCACCAGCCCTTTCGAAGCCAAGAATTGTGTCACTAGTCAACGCATTCTGAGTATCCCAATGAGTATAGGTGGTGCCATCCCACATCGTGATTCCGTGATCTTGTGTTCCAACATAGAGGTCGGAGCCGTCGACGAACATAGAAGTCGGTACGACTCGTTCATCCGAAGTCCCTGCACACGGCCCAGTAGCTGTTGTTCCAGAAGAAGTGGAGATTGGATCAGCAGTCCAAGCGCCTGTCGTTGTATCATAACGCTCAATCGAACAATCACTGACGGCCCATACATCGCCGCCACCATCCACAGCGAGATCTACTCTTGAGGGGGATTGGCCCCCAATTGGACCAAGTGACATCAACGGAGTGAAATCGTCAGCAGAGTACGCTGAAACCCCCTCTGAACTGGCAATTAGGATTCGTCCGCCAGTAGCATCAACCTCGATTGCTGTCGGTTCATACAAGTCGATTACATCGATAACCCACGGTTCATTGTTGGCATCGACAACGAGGACATTGTCATTGGTAACGACATACAATCGATGATCTGCAGGGTGCATTGCCCAATCCTTGACTTCGAACTCAAGTCGTTCGAAGGATACTAAGGGGTCTGCGGGCCGTAGAGCTTCGATTACAAGGTCGGTGATTGTTACTCCAGCCGGAAGTACGTGCGTCGCTCCCGTATCTGTAGTCGGGCTGAGGCGCCCCGTATGAGGGTCGCCATTCAGGAAGTCGACAGCGCGGCCAAAATCACCGTAAGTTCGCCAATCGAGAAGGCTGGTCTGTGTATCCATCAACGTAAGTTGGGGTTGATCTGCCCAAACACCATCTGAGCCATTAACCTGAATTTCGAAAGTAAGATTGGAGATTTCGGCACCGGGTGCAAAATCAAGCATAAGCTGCCCCGTTGCATCTGTTGCAGTAGATGGGTTTGCTCCCATCGCCTCAAGTAAAATCCAACCAGTATCATTGGAGCCTTCCATGGGCCATTCGGATACTTGGGAAGGGTGGGCACTTGACAGAGGAGAGAAACCAATGGCTGAAAGGCTGCTAAAGAGCATCAGCATTACCATCAGGACCGCTGAACGAGGCGCGGACCCTGGCGAATGGGGCTGAAGCATGAGTATATGGCAACTCCAATGACATTTCAAAGACACTACCTCGTGTGTGGGTAGAAGAGTGGGATTTGAGCATCTGTCTGAACTCTCATTCATCACCGACAACTACGCCACCCTCTCCAACACGATACAATCGTGCAGTGGATGTTGGATCGCTCATCGCCTTTGGAGAACCGCTGATAGCCACAACACGGTCCCCAACCTCCAAGCGATTATTTTCAAACACGTGGCGAATAGCATTCCTCATCGTTGTGCTTCCACGATCTTCTTCCTTGCAAAGAATGGCATCCACACCCGGGAGAAGCATTACTCTGCGAGCAACCGAAGGGGAATTTGTCACCGCTGTGATTGGAATCGATGTGGAATGGGCTGAAACAAGTCGAGCGGCATTTCCATGCTGGGTCGCCACAAGAATTCGATCGGCTTCTGCGATACCAGCGAGGGTTACGCCTGCGTGAGCGACTGCCCGTGTGAGAAGTAATTTAGCATCTGTTGGAGCCATGAGTTCGTCCCATTCAATCTCTGCACGACGAGTGATTCTCAACATGGTCTGCAGAGCCTCAACAGGATGTTGGCCTGTTGCTGTTTCACCAGACAACATGACGCCTGTGGCTCCATGACGAATTGCATTTGCAACATCTGCGACTTCGGCACGTGTCGGTCGAGGATTGAACACCATCGATTCCAACATCTGAGTTGCAACAATGACTGGGAGGCCTCGACTGCGAGCGCTTTTGACAATACGTTCCTGAGCCATTGGTACTTCCTCGGGTGGGATTTCAACACCAAGATCACCTCTCGCTACCATCACAGCATCACTAGAATTGATGATTTCGTCTAGGCTCTCAAGGGCCATTGGATGTTCGATTTTTGAAATAATCCACGCCTCAGATTTTGTTTCATCCAATATACGTCGAACCGGTTGAATATCTTCAGCAGTCCTCACATAAGATACCGCGATGAATTCAACTCCAAGTGACAGCGCATGACGTAGAGCTTCCTCATCACGTGGGCCAACCGCTGGTAATTTTACTACCGTGCCTGGCACGTTAATCCCCTTACGCTGAGATATTGGTCCGCCTTCAATGACTTCACAAATTACTTCATTGCCTTGGCTGGATTTTACTTCCAGTTGAATCAAACCATCTGAAAGAAGGACTGGATCACCTGGTTGTAACTCCTCGGCAAGACCAAGGTACTCTACTGGCAGAGTTGTAGATGTGGCTACACCTTCTGCATATCCGCAGCGAAGAGTCAATTGTGTACCGGCTTCGAGAACATGTTCACCCTCAAAATACCCAAGCCGAAGTTTAGGACCTGGAAGATCAGCTAGAATCCCGACATGAATATCGCACTCTTCTCCAATCTTTCGAATGCGTCCCGCGACCTCAGCCCGCCACTCATCAGTGCCATGGCTGTAATTCAACCGTGCCACATCAAGGCCAGCCCTGATCATCGTACGAAGAGAATCCTCATCGCATGAGGCTGGGCCGATTGTCGCAACGATACGTGTCCTCCGCATGAAGTGGCATCACACCCGTCTGCGCTTCAAAGAAACCTATTGAGATGCTGGAGAATTACCTTTTGTCAAAGGAATGGGTCTTGCCGTTACTATAGTGCGAAAACCCAAAGCAGAACAACGCTGGGAGAGGGGAGGATGAGCAAGGACAATACTCTGGAACGGGACGCTCTTGAGTACCACGAGGCAGCGCCTCAAGGGAAACTAACGGTTGTTCCGACAAAACCCCATTCTACCCAACGAGAACTCTCTCTTGCCTACTCGCCAGGTGTGGCATATCCTTGTCTTGAGATTGAGAAAGATGAGGCTAACGCTTACCGTTACACGGCGAAAGGAAATCTAGTTGCAGTAATCAGTAACGGCACGGCAGTTCTCGGACTGGGCAATATTGGAGCACTTGCCGGAAAACCAGTCATGGAAGGGAAGGGTTTGCTGTTCAAGGCCTTCGCCGATATCGATGTGTTTGACATCGAAGTAGATTCGGAAGACATCGACGATTTTGTTCAGACAGTAAAGAACATTGCACCAACCTTCGGAGGGATCAATTTGGAGGATATCAAAGCCCCAGAATGTTTCGAAATAGAGCGACGGCTTGTCGAAGAGTTGGATATTCCAGTGATGCATGACGATCAACATGGCACAGCAATCATCTCGGGAGCTGCATTACTGAATGGTCTCGAAATTGTTGATAAGAAAATTGAGGAGGTCAAAGTTGTTGTTCTTGGAGCCGGTGCAAGTGCAATCTCCTGTGCATCTCACTACATCCAACTCGGTGTTACTTTGGAGAATCTCATCATGTGCGATTCTGGTGGCATCATGAACAAGCGACGTCTGGACGCTGGTGAACTCAATGAGTACAAAGAAAAATTCGCACTTGATATTGAAGACGGTACAATCAAGGATGCAATCAAGAATGCTGATGTCTTTCTCGGACTCTCAAAGGGTGGCCTCGTATCCAAATCTATGATTGCAAGTATGGCACCCAACCCACTTGTTTTCGCAATGGCGAACCCTACGCCAGAAATCATGCCAGAAGATGTCGCTGAAGTGCGGGATGATGCGATTATGGCAACTGGTCGTTCAGATTATCCAAACCAAATCAACAACGTTCTCGGATTCCCTTACATCTTCCGTGGCGCCCTCGATGTTCGTGCTAAAGAAATCACTGAAGGTATGAAAATGGCTGCAACACACGCCTTGGCTGCGCTCGCAAAGGAAACTGTGCCAGACCATGTGGCTGCGGCGTATGGGGGTACATCACTCCAATTTGGGCCCGGATACCTTATTCCAAAGCCCTTCGATGAACGAGTCCTAATTTGGGAGGCTTCTGCTGTTGCCCAAGCGGCTGTCAATGAAGGTGTTGCGGAGGTTCAGCCTGAGGATTTCGATATCATTGCATATCGTCGAGAACTAGAAGGGCGCCTCGGATTGACTCGTAGCCTGATGCGTGGAGTCATGAATCAAGCAAAATCAGATGTGAAACGTATCGTATTCACTGAAGGTGATCATCCCACCGTCATCAAAGCAGCTGCAGAATGTGTTCGTGAAGGTATTTGCGCTCCAATCTTGTTAGGTCGAGAATCTACAATTTCTGACCATAAAGAACGGCTTGGACTCTCCTTTGATTGCGAAGTTATCGATGTTAGAGATGACCCTCGTCGGAAGGGTATCTACTCCGATGTACTCAGCGAAAAGCGTGCCCGAAAGGGTGTAACAAGGGCAGATGCGGTGAGGATGTTACGATCGAGGACCTATTTCGGTTCAATGATGGTCGCTCAAGGCGATGCTGCCGGGCTTGTGGGAGGTATAGATCGTCACTATCCAGATATTCTCAGACCATGCCTCCATACAATTGGAACTGCAGATGATGTTGAACGACTCGTGGGAATGTACATGATGACAATCAAGGGTCAGTTACTCTTCATTGGTGATGCTACGATTAACATCTATCCTGATGCTGAAACGTTAGCTGAAATTGCAATTGAAACTGCAAAGATGGCTCGTCGATTTGGAGTGAAGCCGGTAGTAGCTATGCTCTCATTCTCTAACTTTGGATCCTCAAAGGAATATCGGAGTACGCGAATCGAAGAGGCGATTCGTATCGTACGAGAACGTGACCCGAATCTAATTATTGATGGCCCCATGCAAGCAGACACTGCCTTGGTATCCGAAATTCAAGAAGAGTACCCATTCATGACATTCGAGGGGGCTGCGAATGTCCTAATCTGTCCAAACCTTGCTGCAGCAAACATTGGCTACAAATTGCTGCAACGCCTAGGTGGGGCAGAAGCCACAGGACCTATTCTAGAAGGTATGGCAAAGCCAGTCCAGGTGCTCCAGCGTGGCGATGGGGTGAGTGACGTCGTACGAATGGCAGCCATTTGTGCCGTAGATGCTCAGCGCCATCAACGTGAACGATTGGACTAATCTTTCGGCTCTGCCGATGGTTTCATGTGAGGGGCGAAAGTCGTCGAATTCCCAAGCAGGGGTACCCGAGTGGTCAAAGGGGCTGGGATGAGGTCCCAGTGCGTAGTGCTTCGCAGGTTC
>DAYJ01000047.1:17239-33926 GCA_002506875.1 Euryarchaeota archaeon UBA40
TGCTTCGCAGGTTCGAATCCTGTCCTCTGCACCATTTTTCCTCAACCATGATGTTGAAGGGAGATTGCCCCTCCGAAGAAATGATTGCAATGAGAGTAACCTCTGCCATGTTACTCACTCTGTTGATGATAGGAGGGAGTTTGAGTGGTTGCTTTGGTGAGGATGATGAAGTTCCAGAGGCGGAAGATTCGCCCTTCGATTTTGGGAAGGAAATTCCTGAAACAACATGGTATCATTACGCAGGAGGGGTCGATGCGCTCAACGATTCTGCGGTTCAATCTGCAAATATTACTGTGAATTTGACTGGTGAAAATACGCCATTTTGGTCTCAAGGGTCATATTATGGAATTGGAATGAGCACGTTCGAACCAACTATCGGAATTACCTCAGATGATAATTTGTACATTACAAGTTGGGGTAATGGGCCCCTTGGATCAACCGCTATAGTCCAATGTAGTGGCATGATTGGGATGGCAAATTTGTCCGATTATTCATGTGAAGATACTTACAATCCATTGTTACCTGTTCCAAATAGCAATGATCCCTATGTCTATGTTGACAAATGGACTGATCGAATCATGAAATTCGATATGCATGCTCTTCTAGGAATGACTGTAGAATGGTCCGACAATGAGGGTGCTTCTTGGTCTCCTCCTACACCTGCAACTTCGTATTCCGTTCAAGATCATCAAACGATTTCATCCTCTCCATACCCTGCTGCTTTACACCCAACAACCTGGGTTTTCTGCATTAACGGAAATTGGGAGGCTCCTCTCTGCTCCACAAGCTTTGATGGTGGAAATACATGGAGCCCGGAGGTTCCTGGAGCGCCATTAGGATGCGGGAGTGGGGGATTGAGTGCACATATCGAAGGAGGTGCAAATGGTAATTTCTACAGAGGAAATACCGGTTGTAGTGGGAGTGGGTACTCGATTTACCGTAGCACCGATGGGGGATTCACATGGACTGAACACCCCCTCCCAACGGATGAATCTGGAACCGCGGATACTTGGAATGCAGAAGAAGCGCAAGTTGCTATCGATGATGATGATAACGTGCATGCAATGTGGATGGGGTCCGATAACATGCCCTACTATGCGTACTCTCGCGATGAAGGAGAAACTTGGAGTAATGCAATGATGATTGCACCGCCTGCCGGAATTGTTGGCACTGGTTTCCCAGTAGTGACTGCTGGTGCAGCAGGAAAAGTTGCGTTTGGGTATGTTGGAGATGCTGGAAATAACACATGGAATGGATACATGACTGTGATTACAGATGCGTTCAATGAAAATCCTTTGATGACTACTATCCAAATCAACGAGCCTGGAAATCCACTAGACACGGAAGATGGATGCGGATACAATAGATGTGGAGGATTAGGGGATTTCTTGGATATGGCAGTTGATCAACATGGTCGACCTTGGTTTGGACTATCTCATAATTTAGCTGACATCGGAATTTTTGCTACATTGACCGATGGTCCGGCACTACGGGGATTAGATGCAAATTTGAGTACCATGCCCATTGGTGGAGAAGAAACCCTCTGACGAAATTGTTTCAGTTCTCGTCAAGATGGTATACGAGCACTCATAACAGAACCATGGAAATGGATAGATATGCGGCGGAGAGCATCTTCTACTCTGTTCGTTTTACTTCTCTTGCTTACTTTCATTCCATCTGCTCCCGCAGAAGCAGAGGAAGTAGTCCCTCAATTCGGAACTGGCTTCGATGAAACCGTTATCGTTGATTCAAATGATGGTCTTGCCGATCCCCGGGACTTGGAGTTTCATCCGGGAAGAACTAGTGAGTTGTGGATTGCAAACCGGGGCACTGATAGTATTACGATTGTCAGTGATGCTGGTATGACCAGTGAATCATCTGATACTCGTTATGACTCTCATCGAAATCACTTCCTCGAAGAGGTCAGCGCAATCGCGTTTGGGGCATACCACCCTGAATTCGATTACACATGGGGGTCAGCTCAAGAAACCGCAAATACGTACTGTGGTCAAGCTGCACCAAACAACTTCATGGGGCCAACATTGTGGCCATCCTCTCTTACACATTTTGCCGTGGAACATCAGAATGACCAATATCTCGGTAGCCACATCGACATGAATCATGAATCCCCATATGGAATGGGGATTGCGCATGACTACGACAACGTATACTGGTACTACGATGGTTACTATGGTGAGCTTGTGCGATATGATTTCGCTGAAGACCACGACACTGGAATGGATGATCATTCAGATGCAATTGTCCGACGATATTCTGATGTCAGTTTGAGTCGGGCAATGGGAATCCCTGGCCATATGGTGATGGACAAAGATTCTGGGGTCCTCTATATTTCAGACACCGGGGCTGATCGGGTTCTATGGGTGAACACGAGAGATACAACCGTGAATACTCAGAATATTATGAACGATGCCTCTCAACTTGAGCCACTTGCAGAGTATTCCCGTATGACTGGTATCGAATGGGGTGTACTCGCAAACGGTTTGGATCTCCCGTCAGGTATCGCTCTGGAAGGGGACAGACTCTTTGTCTCCCAGAATGGGAATGGGCGTATCCTCGCACTAAACCTCGCCACAGATGGGAAGAGTGCAACTGAAGCAGGTACTGTTCAAACGAGTGCAGTCTCCATTATGGGTCTCGAAATAGGACCTAATGGAAATCTATGGTACGTTGACAACGGTCGTGATGAAGTGATTCGCATCGATCCATTCGATGATGAGGACGATGATGGTGTGGCGGATTCTCTAGACAATTGTCCATCTACGCCGAACACCACACAAATGGACCATGAGTTAGATGATGTCGGAGACGCATGTGACTCGGATGATGACAATGATGGAGTACTCGATATTGACGATTCGTGTGCCTTAGGGGATTGGAATTGGACCGCCTCTATCCAAACAGATCATGACGGAGATGGTTGCGAAGATGCGGGAGAAGATTCTGATGATGATGATGATTCTGTGTATGATACAAACGACAAATGCCCTAAAGGGAATTTAGACTGGACTTCTTCTGTTTCAACGGATTCAGATAGTGATGGATGTAGGGATGCTGGCGAGGATCTTGACGATGATAATGATTTGATATGTGATTCAACCTCAACGGATGCCGTTTGTGAAGTATCTGCGGTAGGAGAAGATCGCTGCCCAAATAGTCGAGATGGGTTCTACTCGTTTCCAACAAATGATGCTGATCGCGATGGTTGTGAAGATAATGGTGAGGACCTGGATGATGATAATGATGGGGTGTTAGATTCTGTTGATGATTGTCCAACACGATATGGTGTCAGTTCGATTGATGGGCCGGTTGGATGCCCTGATCGTGACGAAGATGGTAGAGCAGATTCGATTGATGCTTTTCCAGATGAGGATAGTCAATGGTCGGATCAGGATGGTGATGGATTTGGAGATGAAGCAGATGGAGTATTCCCTGATGCTTGTCCATACATAATTGGTGATTCTACAATTGACCGTATGGGATGTATGGATCGAGATCGGGACGGGTGGTCAGATCAGGGTGATGCGTTTCCCGACGACGTAACCCAACATACTGATCGAGATCAAGACGGGTTTGGAGATTCAGAAACTGGCTACCAACCAGATTTTTGTCCGGATATTTTTGGGACGTCCACTGAAGATCAATTCGGATGTCTAGATTCAGATGGAGATCAGTGGTCCGACATTGGGGACGCGTTTCCAGACGAGCCTACACAACATTCTGATGCTGATCTTGATAGATACGGCGACAATCCTACTGGATTCAACCCAGATGCTTGTCCGCTTGTGTATGGCACTTCATCAGAAGTTCGTCTTGGATGTCCGGACAATGATGGGGATGGATGGGATGATGGCATAGATGAATTTCCTGGCGATTCTAAATCGTGGTCCGACATAGATGGTGACGGGTTTCCTGACCAAAATGGTACTATAATTAGCGATGACTGTCCAATGGTTGCTGGGACTTCCGAACAAGGAAGTGTTGGATGTCTAGATTCAGATGGTGATGGTTGGGCGGACGAAGATGATGCTTTTCCAATGGATTCTGATAGGCACCTACCAGCTGCAAATCTAGGCTATGTAGCCCTTGGAGGAGGGGGTTTTGTTCTTTTAATCGGAAGTTTAGCAGCAATTCTTCTTCTTAGAGGAAAGAGGAGCGAAGAGGTCGATTCTTCTATGCCAGCATCGGTCCAAACTGGGCCCCCACTACCTCCTGACGGTCTACCCGCTGGCTGGACAATGGAACAGTGGGCATGGTATGGTGCGGATTATCTTAAGAATAGATAATTCACTATAATCAGAGACGAGATGATTTTCAGGCTGCAACGTGTCATCAGTGTGTATGACTTGGGTTGAATTGTTGGTAAAGGGCCTGTTCAGTGGTGGGATGATTGTTGGTGCAAGTGAGGTAGCAAAGCGATCGATTGTTTTCGGTGCGGTGATAATTTCACTTCCATTATCGAGTATCTTCTCAATGATCATGCTCCACCGTGATGGTGTCAATTCAGAAGATATTGCTGCTTATGCTGAGAGTATTCTGTATCTTGTGCTTCCCGCACTTGCACTATTCGCTATAATGCCCATACTTCTCAGAAGGGGTTGGGATTTCTGGCCTTCACTAGGGCTTGGGATTATGGCCACATTAGCACTGTATGGCGCCGGTATCATGCTCGCCACTCGGTTCGCTATTGACGGGCAAGCATGAAGAGGCTCCGACAAAGGGTGTGAATTAGGTAAATCCCATGCCGGGTGTCTTTGATCGAAAGAGGCGGCGCGCTATTGTGCGCAAAATATCTGAGGACTACGAAGATGCCTTGTCGACATATTTTGGAACGAAATCACCGGATAGCGTTGCTGCCAAGGATCAACACAGGGGATATGTCGATGCTTTGAGATCCTGTGGCGTTGAAGTCGAAATTCTCGACGCTCTCGAGGGGCATCCAGATTGTTGCTTCGTTGAAGATACTGCCATCGTCTTCGAAGATGCTGTTGTCATCTGTAATCCAGGTCACGCTTCTAGAGCTGGTGAAGTGAATTCGATTGCTGAACGCCTCTCTAACGATTTCAAAATTCAACGAATGCCGCCAGATGCGATGATGGATGGTGGAGATGTAATCTACACGGGCAGTAAAATCCTGATTGGATTATCCACTAGAACCAACGCAATGGGGGCTGAATTCCTCTCCAAATTTGCTGCTGAACGTAATATTTCTACACAAATCATAGAGGTCCCAAAGACGACGTTGCATCTAACTACGGTGTGCTCAGTGCCACGGGATGGTACAATCATCGCAGCCGAAGGGCACCTTCGTCCAGACCAGTTAGAGAGTTTTGATGAGGTTATTTGGGTCCCCGCTGAAGAAGCGTATGCTGCGAATACCATTGCCTTTGAAGATGGTCGAATTATCATCTCAGATGGATTCCCAATAACAATCGAAAGGATTCGAAAGGCCGGTTTTGAACCCATTCTCATCGCTATGAGTGAGATTATGCAAGCAGATGGGAGCCTTACTTGTCTATCTCTCTTCATCGGCTGAGCGTGGTGAATACGTGCGACGGGAAATTCTCTACGCCGCTACAATTGCAATTGGTCTCCCGATCTCGAGATATTTTTCTGAATGGCCTGTCAACCTCTGGTGTATTGGTCTATTCGTGGTTCTCTTCATTCGAGGAGAACGGAAAGAACGGATTGAGATGATGGCCGTCCTTGCTTTCGCGACCCCTATGGAATTATTCTTCAGTGAAATATGGTTAATCTATGAATATCAACGAAACCTAATGCCATTGTATGTCCCTGTAGGGCACTGGTTCTTATTCGACCTTGGTCGACGTATTGCAAATCAGCTGCCGGATGGCAAAAGAGTGGCTGCAGGAGCGTTGGTTCCTTTCATTCCACTAACAATTTGGATGGCGTTTGATGGAATCGATACTTCAGGTCTTTTTCTACTAGCTCTAATGTTTGGATTCGTTCGTTTCGGTCCTGCTCCAATGCTCTACGCTGTGATGGCTTGGCTTGCACTCGCAATGGAGTTATGGGGCACTGGGCTTGGTACGTGGACTTGGGATACAAATGTTCCATGGACCTCTCTTACGGCTTGGAATCCCCCTCTCCTCTGTGGGGCATTCTATGGCCTAGGTGACCTTCTTGTGAATCTCGCAACTCAGCGATTTGAAGATACATCATCACCGCTGGATTGAATGCTAACCAATGACCCGTTAATCCTGATGAGGGCAAAGGGTTCCGCCATTGCACTATGTCTGTTGATGCTTGCATCTCCTCTCGCAGGATGTTTTGGTGACATCGATGAAGGTCCAAATGCAGATGATCTAATGGTCGGTGTCGCGAGTCTGCAAGCCGGTGTCTTTCAGAACGTTCTATTCACCTCAAGTGACGACTTGTCGGTCTTTATTCCATATCTGATTCAAGATCCAGTCAGTGGTCTAGTGCAGAATTCAACTGTGATTGATTTGGAAAGTGGGACTGCCACTGAGGTTCGTATTCTGGCTCCACCACGAATTGATTTAGCACTCGTGATGATTGGTGACCTCGGCCGTGAGAATTGGCCAATTCGTGAAATGAATGAATCTTGGACCTCGTGGATTCAACGCAATGGCGACGGGGGCGGAGGCGGTGCTATCATCCGTGTTGCAGCAGAAGGTAACGCAACATTCGACACCGTGAACGGAAGTTCTTCCGATGGAGGGGCGGTCGCAATTAAGACTCTAAGTGTTATTCGTCAGGAGATGGCTGTCTACGACAAGGATACTGGAGCACGTCATTCAACCGGGATTGTCTCGGGTCGTGGCGTCTACAATACTCTAGATTTGCTCACTGATGACACCTTAGATTCCGTCAGTTGGGATGGACGTGCAGGGTATTGGGATCGATGGGCTGGACAAGGAAATCTCGCCTACGAAGAGGCCGCCCAATGGCTCCATCTTGAACTCGAATCCTTTGGGCTTGAAGTAATGGACCATCGCTTCGAATTCACGGATATTTTTGGAAATCAAAATCCTGAATCGTACAATGTTTGTGGTTACTCATGGGGCACTGAATACCCAGATGAATGGATGGTCTTTGGTGCTCACTTCGATATTGCGCCCCCAGCAAATGGTGTTGGACTAATTCCTGCTCTCCACGACCCCCATATCACTGGAGAGCGGACCTATGGGACACGTGTTGGTGCTTACGACAATGGGGCTGGCACGTCTATGGTACTCGAAACGGCTGAGGCTTTGGCTGAATTCCCCACTCGGAGAACCATGGTTTTCTGCTTCTGGTCAGGGGAGGAAGGAGGCAAACGTGGATCCTCTTACTGGACGGACTACTATGTGACAGAGGACAATCCTCAGGTCACAATTGTTGACTACATCAATCTCGACATGGCAGGTGTCAATTGGCCGGGCGGAGGTGGAGCTCCTTGTGGTGACGAACACGGCGGAGGTGATGCTGGGTGTGATCCACAGCCAACTGTAGATCAGGATGGTTATCCAAAGGATGAGGAAATTTGGCCGATGCGCGTCTATATTGGGCCATCTGAAAACCACGATGCTATCGACCAGCCTGGAATGGTTGGTCTTGCAAACTGGATTGGATCGGATGCTTTGGGTGTTGAACAACAAATTGGAACCCTTGTTGGAACAAACCATTCTGAAGAAACTTGGAAGGTCGATGCGTGGCAGGAAATGGACCGCCCCGAAATCATCGTGTATGAAGACACGACTGCACGATCTGACCATGCTAGCTTCCAGGCTATTGGAACCACAACTATCGGATTTGGAGGATTAGTCGACGGGTACTGGTGCTATCACCAAACCTGCGATACACTCGAGGAAATGGAAGATTGGATGGATACCACTGGCAAGGATTACGAAGAACCGAATACAGGGACTGCTAATCTCGTAAACAGCCTAGATATGATTACTTGGTGGGCAACATACTCTTTCTTCCATATGGACGAAAAGCCTGTTTTGAATACGCTTGTTTGAGGCACTGGTATGTCTGAGCCATTGATTCATCCTGACATCACTAAGGCTCACACCCTACCATCTAGATTCTATACTGAAAAGGAATCATTTCACAATCTACTGGATGACATGCGAGATTGTTGGTACTTTGCAGCCCATTCCAGTCAATTCACCGAGCATAACGTGATTCCACTAATTGACATTGAAGGAATGCTTGGTGAAGCCCTGATACTAACTAATTCAGATAAAATCAGATGTCTCTCCAATGTCTGCACACACAGAGGGATGTTAGTAGCCACTGAGCCAAGCAGTAGCAATACTCTGCAATGCAAATATCACGGCCGAACATTCGGTATGGATGGTTGTATGAAGAATATGCCAGAGTTCCAGGATGTCGAAGGATTTCCCTCTGCTTCCGACGATTTGCCAAGCTTTCCTGTCACTGAATGGAAGGGGTTGCAATTGGTTGGTGGAGACAGATATCTCAAGGAAGCTATAGCAGAATTGGAATCTCGACTGGGGTGGCTAGATATCGGCTCCTACAATCATGACAAAAGTCGATTTCGATCGTATGAAATTGAGGCGAATTGGGCTCTTTACGTAGACAATTATCTCGAGGGTTTTCACATACCATTCGTTCATGGTGATCTACATGGTGTATTGGATAGTAACGAGTATCGAACCGAATTATTCGAAGGAGGGGTGCTACAAATTGGAATTGCAAGAGATGGTGAGCCTCACTTTGAGCCACCTGAGAATTCAGCCGAATATGGTGAGAAGGTGGCAGCCTACTACTACTGGTTCTACCCTGGACTAATGCTCAACTTCTACCCCTGGGGATTATCTGTCAACCAAGTAATCCCGCTCTCTGTCGATAGAACTCGTATCGTTTACCACGGCTATGTCGGAAACCCAGAAATGCTCGGCAAAGGGGCAGGTGGAGATTTAGACAAAGTCGAGATGGAGGATCAAGAAATCGTGGAAGCGACACAGCGTGGAGTTTCCTCAAAATCATATGATAGGGGGCGATATTCCCCGAAAATGGAACGAGGTGTCCATCATTTTCATCGCATTATGACCCATAATCAATAGAGGAATTTAGGTGGTTTGTTGACTTCTCGATTGAATGGATTTCAATCAACAACAACCACCCTTGGGCTTCACCTCGTGGATTTCAACTACACGAGGAGGTGGAAGTCGAATCATGATTGCAGAACCAACCACTTCAAACGATAACGAAGATATCTCTCCATCAATATCTGTGACAATAGCGATGATGTTTCGATGATGAGTAAGTCGAATCACGGTGTCAGTCCTACGACTGGACCTCTCTACTTCGAAGACCATTCCCTTGAGGCGGACTACACCATGATCTTCTGTGTAGTGTTTATTCGCAACCCGTCGAAGGCGTGATAGTTGCTTCATCGCATCATCTACTGCTGACATCGCCTCCTTCTGATACTCACTCTGTTCATCTGAAGGTGCCCAATTTGAGATATCGGGGGCCTCTTCATTACAATCGTCTTCATCATCTACATCGTCTCTTTCCACAGTCATTGCATCACCTCATTGGTGGACAAATTGATTCGGCCACCGGAAGACGACAACGCTGTGACTCTATTTGAATCAACGAAAGTGTTCCATCCAACGTAAGATTGGAATTCGTAATATCACTCAAATTAGAGAGGAGATTAGTTCGAGGTAAGGGGTTATTTGGCCAGTAAGTGTACCAAAAGCAAGGCCGATTGTGCCGATTAAAAATATCCAGAATACTGGTTCAGACCAGCGTTTTACCTTGAGGCCGTCAAGTGGTCCAAGTGGTATCATATTGAATGCAGCTAGGATTGAATTCCCCCAAAGCCATGCCTGTACGAATGCTTCGATAATCGCAGCATCACTAAGACCGAGTAATAGACCACCTATCACAAAACCAACTGAATATAGAACAAGATTCGAAATTGGTCCTGCTAAAGCTATCTTTCCATTCTGTTCTTTGGTGATATTACCTGCCACCATCACTGCTCCAGGGGCCATGAAGACAAATCCAAGTAAAGCTGCAATTAGGACACCCATCCTCAATCCAGATGGATCTGCACGGAATTCTGCCCAGCAACCATAATGTCGAGCAAGGAACTTGTGGGCCATCTCATGCAACAAAAAAGCTGGACCTAGTGAGAAAATGTAGAGTGTGCCCCAAATTGCCATCTCTATAATTAGCGCAAAAGGCGAAACTCCGCTGTTTAATATTCCAAACACCCCACCTACACGCATCAACGCTAAAGCAAGAGCGAATGCTAACGTCGCAAGTGTAAGATCGTTGATTTCTTTTCGCGAGAAATGCCAAAATGAACCTTCGTGATGCAAGGGTGGTGCGCTGTAATAACTCGGATTCATGAAACCGCGCAAAAAGGCAGAAGATGAATTGTTGGACTTTTCGAATACTACGCGAACATGTTGCTGTCTACGCATTCCATCGTCTCGTGCACGTGAATGGTTTGGTGGTTGACGATTCGCCGAAGCGAAAAAATCCTCTTCCAACGCATTGAGGCGGGGGTCCCGTCCCTTGCGGTCCATGTCTAGGCCTTCGTACCGGTGCGCTATCAATCTAGATGAGATAGTGGGCTCCACACGACTCCTTGCGGGCCTTTGCAGCAGAAATCGACGCTTGGGCGAGGTCAAGCATGAGGCTAGCATCTAGAGCTGCGATTAATTCCATGTTCATGATTTGTGAATCGTCTGAAAGACGAATTGGCGAGGATGCGAGGTCATCGATTTTAGTTTCCACAGATTGGAGGCCTTTTTCTTCACGGATAAGGCCCATGTGGGCCATCATGGTGCGACGAATGGATGCTGTGACGGCCGCCACTGTCATGCCGTCCTTGACTTCGCTCATGGCTTCGATTTGCGCTTCAGAGGTGAAGGCGGCGTCCATCATGAGATCGCGCCCCCCATGCTTTGCAGAGGTAGCCCACTGACCTGCGGACGTGCCAGCGCTCTCTCCGCTGAGAAGGGCGTCCAATGTCCAGTTACCCGCAAGAATGTCGCTACCGTGCATGCCTGATGCTGCTGATGCTCCTGCAGCATAGAGTCCCGTAAGCCAGAGATCTTCACTAACCAAAGCACGACCTTCGGCATCAACAGCAACACCGCCGATAGAGTATCTAGGTGCAGGAGTAAGTGGGATGACAGTTGACCAAAGGTCAATTCCAAAGCGATCGGTGATATGTTGAGCTGAAGTGTTGAACCATGGCCGTAATGAATTCGGAACTGAACGAGCATCGAGAACATACTCTTCATCTGCCAATGATCTACATGCTTCAGTCAAACCACCAACAAGTTCGATATCGTCGCCATTCGCTTTACGCAGACGTGCCCCGGCATCAAGGAGAGCGAGGGAGAGGAACATTCCAGAATCTTTGATCATCATTGGATGCCAGCCTACAAATTCCATACCAGTGAGCATTGCACCTGAACGGGATGCTAGAGCGGTTTTGGAGCCAGATGAGCCGTTTTCCACCCATAGGCCATCATGCCCATCTCCTGCAAGAATCACTGACTTGGCTTGGATTGGTGCAATAATTCCGGTTTGGATATCAAGGATGACTATGCCACGGACTCGTTGATTCTCAGTCACCACAGTGAGTGGGCGGAAGTCATGCTTACGCGGTATTCCTCGCTTCATACATTGCTCTTCGAGAATTCGGAGGGTTTCACGTCCAGTAACATCTCCTACTGTAGCAACACGAGGTGTTCGATGCCCTGGTTGAGAACTCAAAGCAGGAGCTCCTGATCCGTCCCGACGGAGATTGAGGCCCCATCGTTCAAGTTCGATAAGAGTAGATACAGATGATGCGCAACGAGAGTCGGAAACCGTGGTTTCAACACCCTTTCCAACTGCAGCAGTGTCTTGTTGATGCTCGTTGGAATCTGATTCTGCAAGAGAGGCTGCAATTCCTGTATCATCGGCTCTAGCCTGAGCACTTCCTGGTCCAGCATCATCAAAGATGCTCACTGTCGCTCCGGCATCCAATGCTGCGATTGCCGCACGCAATGCCGCGACTCCCGAACCAATGATGATGACGTCCCATGACTCCATGGCTTCAACCTGCAACCCATTCCAGATAAGGACGCAACATAAACGCGGCGGCGGGTTAAGGTAGCCAATTAACGCATCTTTAGAGAGTCGCGCACATCGCGAAGAGCTTCAATTCCGAGGCTACTTGCACGCCGCATTCTGACTTGTGTACTCCCTGCTCCGCCGCTACGTTGCTGGACTTCTGTAGAAAGCACAACTGATGAAATCGTCTCACCGCCCTCTCTTCTAAGATGAATTTGAACTGGGTGTCGGCCACGAACTTTTGGAGACCAAGCTAAACCAATCCAAAGAACAAGTCCACGTTCCATCAAAATGGAGAGGCGGTCGGCTAGAGTTTCAGTCATTGAAGAGGAGTCAAGAGGAATTGCGGCTGGAAGTTGGGGAGTAGGTTGTGGGGTAACTCGGAAGGTCTGCACTTCTGGAAGACCGCCTGGAACTACCACTTCGACTTCGACTGTTTCCTCCCGCTCACCAAAGTTGTGAACCATCAAGAAAAGGTCGCCTTGACCATCGGGACAAGCAAGAGGGAGGTCGTGATCCATTCTCCATTCTGAATCTACCAGCGAGTTATCACCAGTCAAGATATCATTTCTAACTCGTCTAATGATTCTGAAAAGGCCGGGTTGCCAGGCTTCAGTATGCTCTAGTAAACGACGTAAAGAGGAGGTATTGAATGGTAACTTAGTGGCTATTTCCTCATCATCTTGAAGATCTGGATTTGACGATGGTTCGGCCATAATCCAATCACGCATCTCCCTTCTAACAATAGATGTGAGAATGTTGTTCAGTTTCCAATTTCCAACACCATCCTTGTCTGTCATCGTCGAGAGATATACTGCCTGAACAATGCGTTCTCGTGCAAGAGAGGGGGGGAGTTTGTTACGAATCGAAGGTTTGAGTTCGTCGAGCCAAGCAGACCATTGAGATGCGGAATCTGGGTCCATGTGCGCTTCAATAAGATCGCTCAATACCGTATGCATCTGACTACTGTGTTGAGTCGGAGCATGGAATGGGAGATACTTGAACTCAAGAGAGCGCATCTGAATTGTCCTTTCAAGACTAATCGTCTGAGCAATAGTAACTGCTGTCAGAAGAACTGCAGACATCATAATCACGATATTTCCGGGTCCACCAACTAAGAAATATTGCTGAATCATGACAAGGGTTCCTACTACAGTAGTAGCCATCATCCGAATTCGTTCATTCAAACGATTCTCTCGAATCATCGAACGAATCCGTTCGGCTCCTGGGAAGGAGTTCAACGAAAGTTGTTCCGCTCCCTTGTTTGGTCCGAAATCATTCTCCGAAGTAATGAATTGCATCTCAGCAGCAATCGTGGGAGGTAAAAGGATGATGATTGATGTGCAAATCATCGCAAAACCTGTCCACTGAGCATCGACTTGGTCTGGAAATACCATGACAACGATGAGTAACACCATCAGGCTAGGGCCGAGAGTAAGACGTAGTAGACGGAGTGGGGTAGATTGTGCGAAGTTGACTGCGGTATTCC
The DNA here is from genome assembly GCA_002506875.1 of Euryarchaeota archaeon UBA40. GTDB lineage: Archaea > Thermoplasmatota > Poseidoniia > Poseidoniales > Thalassarchaeaceae > MGIIb-N2. Next base: position 30,831 of record DAYJ01000047.1, read on the forward strand.
GTCGCTTGTCGGTCCTCTTCTCCTTATCACGTTCGACCTCGTCTAGAGATTGGGTCTCCTCCGGACGATCTGGTGTCGGCAGTGCCAACGGCACTGTGTCCCGTAGATCGATCGAATCCTCCTCGGTCACATTACCTGCTCAGCATCCAACCCCCTTCATCTCATCGCATCCTTTCAAGAAGGGGGAGCGATTGTGCTGGGTTTGGGCGTGTAGCATAGCCTGGATAATGCACCGGCCTCCTAAGCCGGGGACCGCGGGTTCGAATCCTGCCGCGCCCGTGTTCAAGCAATTGACAGTCCGTGATTACGGCCAATTTCAGCAAATCGATGGAGAAGGTCCTCGAGATGGATTCGTGAATCAATTGTATTTCCCATGCCAATTTCGGTCAAGGCGAGAGCCTCAAGGAGATCGGTTCGAAGATTGTTAGGAACGGGGAGGCGTGGACTAGTAATCGCCATGTGGACTTGGTGAATTATGTCCTCACCATCCAATGCATGCTCTCTGAGCATGCGATCGAGTTCTCCATACGCACCTACTGAAACACGCTTTCTTCTACGACCATCATTCTCCATCTTCCATTCAACTACGCGACCTCGTAATGCCATCTCTACCATATGTCGGCCTGTTTGGAGTGTGACTGCATTAACCAGACGAACGACTGCTTCGCGATCCTCTGCAAGACCACGATGAACAAGAAGATCTAGCGTGAAAATCGCTTTTCTCAAATCTCCATTGGAGATGTGGACTACGTCACCAAATACCCCATCTGATACTTGCACGCCTTCGATGTCAACAATCTTGCGAAGGGTTGCTTCGATTGTGTCACGCTCAGGAGATGGGAGTCGAATTGAGCGGGTCCTTGATCGAAGAGCATCAATGATGCGGCTGGGGGAACGGGCTACAAGAATGAATCTCGAAGTATGACCTGAACGTTCCATCATCCTACGAAGATATGCTTGTCTCTTCATGCCGAGATGGTCAGCATCCTCGATGATAATGAGGCGAGAAATCGGTATACGGCCATCAGAGAGATCGATTTCCAACCCTGAAGGGGGCGGATCATCGTCATCGGCTGTCCACAAACTCCGATCAAAGGCATCTAAGCTTGAGCTTGAAGCAAGTGATCCCCCATCTGCTGAGCCGCTCTTGAGAAATTCCTCAAAACGCTTCATTGCATTCTGGGATCCGCTCAAATCTCGTGCTTGAAGAACGTGATGAGTTGCTTTCCAACCAGGACCTAGTACTTGGCGAGCAACGAGGCGCCATGCTGCTGTCTTTCCACAGCCACTTGGGCCGGAAATCAAGAGGTGTGGAGGGTCTCCTTCGATACTAGCAGACTGTAGGGCATTACGAATCCGTTCTGGAGTTGCAAGATCTGCAAACCGAGTTGGTGCATGACGCACAAGCCAGAGAGTCACGCACGGTGTTCAATCCGCTGGTCCTTGAACTGAGCGATTAGTAAATCACTCTGCAATGAGGTCCTTATGGCCACCTCGGCGAGGTTTCCTGAAAATCCGGTATCCACAATTCTTACACTGCAAGGTGCTTGTTTCACCCATGGTATCGATTGGAATCATGTAACCACATCTGAGACATCGGTAATCGACTTCGACCATGGTTGCGCGACCGTGGGGGTATTCTTCAACCCGACGGTTCACAAATTACGCATATTTTCACAAATTCGGATGAAATTCTCGAACATTTTCACTCCATACTCTGAGTGATCTACCTCTGGGTGAAATTGCAAACCGAAACGATCTCCGGCATCATTTTCCATTGCTTGAACCTCACACGACTCGCTCGATGCGGTAATTTGGAAGTTTGGAGGCAATACTGTGACCTCATCATTGTGGGATTCCCATACTTGCTGTTCATCGGGTGTGCCTTCGAAAATATGGCCGCCTCCGTTTACAAGCTCAATTTGCGCTGCTCCAAACTCTGGTGCTGGAGCTGCGCCTGCATCACCACCATAGAACCGTGCCATGAACTGGTGACCTGCACATATTCCGAGAATCGGTACAGCAATCTCTAGGTATTCTCCACAATTGCCGAGTTCGCCAGTAAGACCTACTCGTGTCGCACCGCCAGAGAGTATCAGTCCGTCGACTCTACGGAGTTTGTCTACAGGTGTATCGTTGGGAAGAATTTGGGTATCAACACCCATGTAGCGAAGCATGCGCCATTCACGATGAGTCCATTGTCCTCCATTATCGATGACGTCGACGACCAATGGAGCGGCCCCCTCACCCATGGCCACATTCAGTAAAGTCGCTCCTTGAATCTGGTGTTCTTCGCAATTCAACGAAGTACGTGACGTTGCATATTCGCTTCAAGTGTTGAAAGAGCCTGCATCGCCGATTCTACATCAAGGCCGAATCCTAAGGCGAAGCGGTTCCGAACAACCATTGCATTCCCACCAATATCTCTGAACGCTTCACCGATCTCTTGGATCATTTGTTCCACTGGACCGTCGTCAATGATGGCGACGCGGCCAATTCCAGTTTTCTCTGCATCCAGAACAAAGGCGTCAGGATTTTTGGAACCGGCAACTGAGAAGGGACTATCGCTCAGAATGGTTGCCGCTCGACCTGGATTGTTGAGAGATTGTTGGGCTAGAAGAACATAGAGAAGATGGTGTTCAACTGGTGCGCCATTGGGCGCATCTACACCGAGGGGGGCAGAGAGGATTGCATGCTCAGTAAGCGAAGATAGGGTTGCACCTTCTCTAGTCATATGGACGATCCCCGGAGAATCGGGGTTTAGCATTGTAATTGCACCAGTACCCGTTCGGACAAGGCCATCAAGATGCATTAGACGCCCTGTTCGGATAATCGATGAAAGGTCAAGAGCGGAGAGGACAAATCCCTCACCAACAATTGGAGGGACGGGAGCCGCTGTTGATGCCACAAGATCTGCTGTGGTAGATGAAAGGGCTGAACGGAGTTTAGCATTCTGGGCTTCAAGATGCATAATTGCTGCATCCATCTCATTGCCCTGAGATGAAGGAGGGTCATCTACAACAGAGGTGGATGGAATGGGAGAGGCGTCCTCTGCATTTGGTGAGGGGGGGTGTGCCACGGGTGGGGGGGATGAGG
>DAYJ01000130.1 GCA_002506875.1 Euryarchaeota archaeon UBA40
ATATTTCTCCGAGAGATAGTGGGAGCAAAGGATCGGTTACATCAAATCGAACTTCAGGAACCAAAGCCTTCCGATGTCCAGCACTCATCATAGAAGCGCGGACAAAGGTCTCATGGAGAGCTCGAGGATCTCGGCTCCATTCATCCGTACGTAGAGCATTCTTTCCTTGGAAAGCCCGAACAGTATCGAATTCATATTCATTGATACGGCGAAGATGTTCTGCATATCGATGAAAGGTAGCTACCTGTGCCTGCCTAAACAAGTAGATACTCTGCTTGAGGTCTCCAACATAGCAAATTGTTGGCTCCCATTCCAAATTCTCATCAGGAGGATCCCCTGCGACACGCTGGCGCTTTCCCCAGAGTCGGGAAAGTAACTTCCACTGACGAGGGTTAACGTCCTGAGCCTCATCGATAATCATCGCCATGTATCGTCGACGTATTCTTTGGAGGATTTCCACTCGAGAGACAAGATCGGCATGGGCGCGTTCTGCATCACCTACACTAGATAGTCCGAATTCATTGGGATTATCGATTGCTTGACGGCTCAACTCTAACGCGGCATCGATATGATGATCAGACCAGGGCTGTTCATGATCAATTTTGTCGAGAGCACTCACAACCTTGGGTGAATAGAGTTTGATTCGGCAGACCTTCGGGCACCGGGCAAGAAGGAGATCTCCGACTGATTCTGCTGTATCTTCAAAGTCATGGAGGTCACGATCCGACTTCAATTTCGATAGGATCTCGGCGGTCGCCTTTTGAACTACACAGAGGTCATTGAGCATCCTCGTTTCCTGTTCTAGATCAAAACGTTGGACCTTCGGCAAACCATTGCTTGAATACGAAGTCGGCAAATCAATTCGCGGCGCTCGTATAGGATGTGTCGACAACATTTGGGCAGGGCGACTCGTATCTAAATTACCAACGATGAAAGCCATTTGGCGCTCGAAAACATGTTCTGGCTCTGACCAAATAAGATTCGCTCGCTCGCTAATTACATTCAGATCTTTGCTGATTGAAGGAGCCGTCTTGTGGCCTCGTTCCCACTTAGGAGCGCTCCCAGGTGGGAGGTACCCACTTGGGAGTACCTTCGCGTTGTTTCTGAATAAGGCAGCACCACCTCCATTCGTCATTCCATTATGTGAGCAAATAATCCGATGAAGGTGGAAGATGCGAACCAAAGCCTGCCATGTAGAAGATGGAGTTGGAAGATTGAGATGCTCGGCAAGGGCTGCAAGGCGAGTGTCTGGATCGATTTTTGCGGTCATTCCCGCACCCCTCATCATATCAAACCAACATTGAATCGGTTCCTGCAGCCTTTCCAGTACCTCGATAACTCGATCTAAATCGAGCCATGCTGTAAACGCCTCTCGTAAAGCAGCCTCCGGAATTTCTCCTGAATCATCTCCCAACGCATTCACCACACCTTCAAGGAAAACCGAACGAGTCAGAAGTCCACGCACAACCTTGCGACAAGTGGTAGTGCCACCCAATGTCTGAGAAAGTCGACTTCTCGCATCAAAGAACGGTTCAACCATGTCTTGTGAAATTCCTGCATCGATTGCGATTCCATGTCTACTGCGATTAGATGACAAACGCCAGGCTGTGTTCACTGCTAAGGTTTCCAATGTAATCTTCTCAGATGTCGAAATCTGTTCCATCGAGACACGTTCCGAAAGCAAAGGACGATACGAAGATATGAGGCGGGAAAAGAAAGAGTCAATGGTACCTATTGGTGCATCCTCTAAGAGCATCCTGAACTGATCTGGGAGGCCTTGGACCGGGATACGTGAATCTGCACGGTCCTTTGCATCACCACTCGTACTACCCGCCCGAAGGGCTGAGAGAGCTTTTCTTAGTCGATGTTTGAGTTCCTCGGCTGCAGCATTCGTGAAAGTTAGAACTACAACTTCAGTAGGAAGAAGCCCCGACCACTCATTGAGATCTACCCGTTCAGCTTCGCCATCAATAATCATCCCTCCAGCCAACCTCCCCGGACGAGCGGGACGAGGAAGGAGCAAAGACGCCCGTTGAACAGGAGCGAGATAATGTTCGATTACACGTTCGACAATTGTCTTGGTCTTACCCGTACCCGCACCAGCATCAAGCACAAGATGGGCATCAAGATTCAAGGCGAGACGTTGACCATGATTGAGACTCATCGGAAATCACCTCCAAGATGAGAAAGCCCACAAATGGATTTGACGTCACAGTAATTGCAAAAACGATCTGGGTTGGGAATAGCTTGTCCAGACATCGCAGCATTGACAACTCGTTGAACTGCTTCAACACGATTTGATATCCATGGACGGAAGGCTGATTCTTTACCCGTCCCAGGGTCAGAAGATGGGAATCGGAAAATACCTGTGAGATCCTCTGTCTGTGTGCCAATGGAAAACTGTTCAAGATGCTCCTTCCAGTCTAAATCAATCTCAAGAAAATGCTCAGTATCCAGGCCAATGTCCGTGACCCCGGCAGCAATTACCTGATCTCCTGGATGCTCAATCTCCCAAGCACGAGCATACAGAGCGAGTTGAATATCCTCAAAGAGAAGTTCGTGGTGTTTCTTACGCTTCCGATTTATCTCAGCGGACTTCATGTCACGAATGGCTACCAATCGCCTTGGAATCCAATCAGAATCACCCTCAAGAGGAATGACACTATTGGATCCAGATTCGTTAACAAGAGTTCCATCACTATCCCAGGGAATAAGGTCTACTCGGTCAATCCAACCATTAATTCGAATCGCAGGTTCATCCTCGTGCTGATCTAATTCGATATGAGGGGAACGAAACTGTTCATCACCTTCACGTTCAATACTCGAACCAATCTGATGTTCCATCACCAATGGGATTGCATCCCTCAATGTGCGTTCTGCTTCGATAATACGGGCAAATCTTCCCGCCGGATTCATGTCGACTCCAGATACAAGCCAATCTCTCCACTCTTGTTCTCTCATCCCGACAAGGTCACGAAGACGTTCCTCTGTAACCACATCCGATCGCACGAGCCAGGGCGCATGGGCGTCTAGAAGTTGGGCCATCGAAGTCATCAAACTCTCATCAGAGAAGGAGGAGGCTCCGACTGAAGGAATAGAGAATTCTGTTCTCTCAACAGAACGTTTCATTCCAAGAGAATCCTCAATCATCCCCTCATAGACCTCGTGAATGAGGATGCCTCGGACACGATTATCCAATTCGTCATCAGGAAGGTCATCTGCTGATGCATCAAGAGCTTTGGAAAGCCAACCACGTCGGGCACATTGAAGCCATACTCGGAGGCGAGAGGGGGACCAAATCTTGGAGGTCGGCCATTCCAATTCCAATGTTCCACCCATCCGATGATCCATTGATTCGACATCAATCAAATCAGGAGATATTGGCCGAGGATCAATGGAAACCGAGGATGATGCACCAGTAGAAGAGGAGCCCCCTAAAACCGGCCATTCCGGATTCACCACTGGAAGAGTCACCTTGCGGTGTTTGGGTGTAGGAACTATCTCCAGATGACGGGTCGACACAACCCTATTTCGAACTGACTCGGGATGATAGACGGATCCTGAATCAATTACGAGAGGTTGTCTCCCCATCCTATCAGACATCAAGTCGTGTTCGTAACGAGCGAATATTGCGGGGGCAGACAAAGGGGCATTCGAATCTGGATCCTTCCGCTGTAAGAGGCGAGACCCTTGATTCGCTCTATCCTCTCGTCGAGAGATACCATGACTACTCTCTACGACCATACTAGGATCATCAATTGGATAGGAGAACACAGTCGTAGATTCAGCGATGAGACAATGTAATTCCTCAATCGTCTCCCACGCCCATCCGTCAGTTTCTCCAACATTCGTGGGAAGAATCGAAGGAAGTGTTGCCTTCCATTTTCCATCTCGACACCATTCAGCATATGGAGCCACTGGAGGAGTGGATTCGTCAATGTGAGTCGAATCAACAACAATGACTTCTTTGCCGGAATGCAGCAAAGACGAGAGATGATGTCTAGCTTCACGAATTGGGCCATCTGGACGAAGAATACCAAGATGCTGACGTTCCTCCTCGGAAAGAAGTGGAGGGAGCCGAACTCGGAGGTCCCAATTGTCAGCAAGGGGATCGAGGAGAATCACAAGATCTGCATGGCAACCCAGCGCCTCCTGTGGTGAACATAAGGTGAATCTTCCAACAGATTTCGACGTGTCCTGTAATTCTGCAGAGTCAATCATCGAGATAATCTGGTCTCTCCATGCTTTGGGTTCTAATATGGAATTGAGACCTAGTGCCCGTTCATTCTCTCTAAGAGAAGAA
>DAYJ01000104.1 GCA_002506875.1 Euryarchaeota archaeon UBA40
CCAGTATTGTTCTATAGCGTAGAAGGAAAAGAGATCCAATCATCCCTGTCGTTTGAAAAGAAAGGCGGATTTTTCATTCCAGAATGGATGTTACTCGAAACTATGGGTGTTGATGATAACCAGATTTTAACAATCGTCTGGTCTGATTCTAATCAACTTATTTTCAGGCAGTTGCCCACAGACAATTTTGAACTAGAGGGAATTAGAGGAAGAGTGGCCGTTCACAGTAGAGAACTTGGAGATGAGATTCGACAATTTATTCAAATGTAAGCATATGATACAGTATCTTCAGTTAATGAAGGAGGGTCAAGCGCGTTGTTGATTCATCATCCAACCAACGTTTTCCTCAGTATATAGGTCCCAATTGCAATGTCCATGTCCTTCCATTGTTATCATTTGCACATCAGCTCCCAATGCTTCCATTCGTTCTGACATGTTGACTGCCCAGTCGTAATGTGATATGTCATCGATGTCACCGTGACTAATCCATGTAGGTAGATGAGCGAGACCTGGAGCAAGTTCACGGTAGTCAGTCGGCCAGTGGTGAGGACAGATTGGGGCAATTGAAGCGAAGGTGTCTGGCAATTCTGCTGCCACAATCATCGTTCCTCGACCACCCATCGAAAGTCCTGTGAGATGTACTCTATCCTCATCAATCAACAAATTCTGCTTTGCATCTTTCACGATGTCCTCTACCTTTGACGGGAGCCAATCCCATTCTTTCTTTTCAGGCATAATTATCACGAATGGTTGCCCATCTAACTGAGGTATTTCACGGTCCATTTCTTCTGGTGTTGTGCCTGGAACATAACTCAGGCCTCCATGGAGATGGATAACGAGAGGTATTGCTTCCTCTCCAGTATATTCACTCGGAATCCAAACATGATATCGATATCCACACTTCCATTGTTCATTTTCTGAGGTTCGTCCCGTTTCCTCATAACTCCCAAAGTCCATTGTCTCTGGATCGATTGAATCATTGTAAGATAGATGCATCAAGTCGTTTACAGTGGTCCATTGATTGTAGAGTCCCGTATTCCATTCTGATACTGGTGTGAGATTATCTCGAGATATTTCGCAGTTTTCTGGATCGATATCTGTTTCAATTGTAGGTGTGAGTTCACCAGAATCCGTCACACAACCGCTTAGTGGGGCAAATACGATGAGCAATGTGAGTGCAACATGATATCTCATATCGGGACCAATACGAGTTCTGGTATGATTTGTTCGCGTAATCATTGAAAGGTTACTCTTCATCATCGGATTGGACAACCCGTTCTGACATGAAGTGGATATAGAAACACCAGGTAGCGAATGCGCAGAGCAGATGCCATAGTCCGTGGATTTGTAATATAGAATCTGGATTACAATAGTTGCTTCCTTCTTTGCCATAAGGCCAGACAAGCATCCCAAGAATGAATGAACTTGTGCCGAGGAGAACCCATTTCTGTGAATCGCGTTCAATTCGTGGTGTTTCCAGATCATTGATTAGAACAGAGATAAGAACAAACACGGCACACAAGAGGTATATTTCCCAAGGATGGTTATACGCGTACGTCAGTAAGGCCAGTGCAATTGGTGGCGCACTCATAATGACTAATCGAAGGTTAGAACTGAAATCGGTCCGTTCAAGACCAATTCTAATCTCAAGAATAATCCAGAAACCAATCATCACAGCCCATACGAATCCATTGAACCATCCGAACCTTCTGAGACCGTCACCTACTCCTAAGATATCATCACTGTTCTGAAGGAGTTCAAGACCTAATACGAGCATTGAGAGTATGATGTGATTTCGGAACAAAGCATCATCTGACCACCCCAAGAAATCCTTCAATCTGTATAATGGAGGAAAGAAAATGAATACGAGCATTCCACCCCAATCAAGAAAGGAACCAATCTCTGTTTTTGTTCCGTGCATTGCGAAGCTACCGAGTCCAATTGCCATGACAGATCCAGCATATACTGTCGACATTGACTTGTTTCGTGTGAAACTGTTGACATCTGATATCTTCTGTAGATCTGTACGATGTAGAATTAGAAGTCCAACAACCACAAATGCAAGATTTGTCACAGTGTTTACTGGTTCTAGTATCAAACCTTCAGCAGCCCTTTCACACCAATTTGTGACTTCACCTGGTAGAGCGGAGGCTTCGGGCCATACATCAAGCACAACAAGAAGTGAGTACAAAGAAAGGAAAGCGATGCTGATAATCGATCCTACGAGCAGGCGTGGCCCGGGAAATGTCGCCTCTCTGTCTTCTTCCACGGCCTCCGGAATCTACACACTATATTGTGTATACCGGCATTCAGTTTACTTCATGTACGACCATTGGGATTTCTCTCTCATTTGCCATATCGATGATTTTCCGAGTCCACTTACTTGTCGGACTAGGAAAAGCAAGGATATGAGTCGCAGCATCGAGAAGTTGGTGGGTTAGAGATGTTGGAGCCTCTCCTCTGCCTGAGTCTTCAAGCCCTGGACGAGGGGCACTCCACTGCTCAGAGAATACTACGAAAGGGATAGCGTGATTGTTTGCCCATCTTTCTGCGAGATAGTCCACACCACTTGCCCCACCGACGATTACAATATCCGGATATGCTTCCATCTCGACCCAATTTTCGATTGCATCTTCGATAACGGAATAGTCGTAGAAGCGACTTGATCCTACAATTACGAGATTGATTATTCGCCCATCGTCATTCAGATCTTTTCCACCCAATCGCTGCAGTGTGCCCGCGCCGTCATTCCCCGCCATGCCATGGCATCACGTTAGTTATGGATAAAACCTCGGACTCACGATGATCGTCGCATGAAGTCCGAATAGTTGCCAGGATGTACTTTGAGTGAACCATCTCCAGGTAGGTGCCAAATTGTGTTGCAGACTTGGTCTAAGAAGTAACGATCGTGGCTTACGATAACTAGAGTCCCATCGTAGTCTTCTAGCGCCTCTTCCAGTGCTTCCTTTGCTTGAATATCAAGGTGATTTGTTGGCTCATCAAGGAGTAGCACATTGTTTTCTTCTAACAGGAGTTTGAGCATCGCGATACGTGCACGTTCGCCACCACTGAGGTCAGCGAGCTTCGTTCCTACTTGTTCTGATGTGAACTGGAAGCGACCGAGTAGAGCCCGAATATCCCCGTACTCCATTTTCGGTTTCAGTTTCTGAATCTGTTCAACAGGAGTTGATGTAAATTCAAGTGTACGATGATCTTGATGGAAATAGCCAATCTGGACACCGGGCGGCACGTCTAGCTTTCCTGAGTCAAGTGGAATCTCACCGATAATCACTCGCAAAAGAGTAGTTTTTCCTGCTCCATTTCCGCCTACTATTCCAATACGCTGCCCCTTTGATATCCCTACGCGGACATCATTCAGGATGGGTCGTTGAAGTCCATCGAAGGTAAGACATGCTTCATCGAGATCAGTAATCTCCATACTAGCCTTCTCAGTTGCTTTGAGTTGAAAGTTCAGGTTCTTACGCTGCTTTGGTTTAATCGATTTGAGCCAGCGGAGTTCACCTTGAGCACGATTTAGCATGAATCGCTTTTGCGAGATTGACTTGTCGTATTTGTTCGCACGCTTCATCGATTGGAGCGCACCCGTGAGCCGCTTGATTTCCTTCTGCGCCTTCTCGATTCGATCGTCGAGGGTTTGCATGAACAGTTCCTTCTGCTTTTGGAAAGCAGTATAGTTTCCATTGAAACCCTTGATTTTAGCATCAGCCACTTCGACGATATTGTTCGCGACACGGTCGAGGAAGTAACGGTCGTGACTGACGATTAGCAATGCTCCTTGGAATTCTAGAAGGAAGTCTTCGAGCCATTCCAATGTCTCGATGTCGAGGTGATTTGTAGGTTCGTCAAGGAAGAGGAGATCGATGTCATCGAGTCCGACGAGTTGGCGAGCTAGAGCGACTTTTGCACGCTCACCACCTGAGAGATTGGATAATGGCATACTGAGTGGGTGGTGCCCAAGACCTAACTTCTCCATGATATTCTGCGCATGTCCAGCAGCATCCATACCGCCGGATTTTGCCATCATTGATTGGAGTTCAGAGTAACGATCCATGACTGGTTGCCAATCAGAGTCGTAGAATGAGGGGTCTGCCATTTGCGCTTCAATTTCTGCAATCTCGTTCTCCAAGTCCTCGAATTGCCGACCACGTCGTCCCAACTCTTCCTCGATTGTTGCACTTTCATCAAGGTCACGAATCTGCGTGAGATAGGCAATTCTCAGTCCTGGACTGAACTTGATATCGCCCATATCCACTTCTTGATCAGAGATAAGATTCAGAAGCGTAGTTTTCCCAGAACCATTGTGTCCAACGATACCAATGCGATCACCTTCGTCGATACGTAGGGAGATTCCTTCGAAGACAACCTTCGCTCCAAACGCCTTGTGGATGTCGTCCACAAGGATTAGTTCACGAGTCATTACGTCGCCTCCAGTCCGCGGGGCGTGGTCTTCCCCTCATGACCCTTCGGGCTATTGTAGGGGTTTACTCTTCTTCAGGAGCCTTGAGATGTTTCACGCCTTGTGTTGATACTGACACTGGAGGTAATTCGGCTATTTTCCGCTGTGCTCCTTCCGTGACCTTTAGTTGCTCCAGACGTTTTCCACTAGGTACCACTCGAGCATCGTATGAACTAACAGCATCGTTGTAAGCTCCGACGACCGTGTTGATGCCGCGCCCCATCTTGGCAAGGTCGTTACTGAATTTTGCAACCCGATCGTAAAACTCCCTTGCTTGGGCGTGGATTTCCTTGGCATTATCGGCCATTGATTGCTGTTGCCAATAGAGACTTACTGTGCGTAATAAGGCGATGAGTGTCACTGGAGTTACAATCAAAACATGCTTGTCAAAAGCGTACTCTTGTAGTGTGGAATCAAACTCAAAAGCAGCAGAAAGGATCGGCTCTGCAGGAATAAACATCACAGTAAAATCAACACCGTCCATCATTTTCGGGTAATCTCTAGTCGCTAAATCGTTGATGTGTTTCTTTACAGCAGCAGCATGTTCTTTCATTTTCAGCGTGCGACCATCTCCGTCTTCAAGATTCAATCCGTCCCAATATGCAGCAAGAGGGACCTTGGAATCTACTGGAATCTTGCCGCCATTTGGGATTCGAGCTAACAAATCTACCCTTGCTCCACCTGCCCCGGATTTGAGCGTGAACTCAACGTCAAAATCACAATGCTCCAACATACCAGAGGCTTCAGCGATATTCTTCAGCGCAACTTGACCCCAATTACCTCTGGCTTTCACCGACCCTCGTAGTGCAGTGGAAAGTTGCACATTTGTGTCGCGTAAGTTTGTGGTTTGTTGTTGCAATCCTTCAACGACTCGTTTGAGCCCCTGGTAGGCGCCTTCCCGATTCTTCTCCATCTCTGTGGTCGCCGTTTCCAATTTCTTCAGATGTTCAGCGATTGGAGAAACCAATGACTCTACCTCTTTCTTACGAGCATCGTAATCTTTCCCTGCTTCCGATTGAAATTTACCTAACCGTTCCTCAGCTAGCGTGAGGAAGCTTTCAGAGTTCGATTGAGTTACACGGTTAGCAATGACTTCCATATGGGCCGCCATTGCTTCTTCGCGTTCTTTGATTGTGGAATCCATGGATACCTTCGCTTCCGACCGAGCTTTGAGATCAATAATCTCACCACTGAATCGATTGCTTGCCAGTAACCAGCCAATTGCAGCACCTAGCGCCACACCGAGCACGATGAATCCAATCTCTAAGAGGGTCATACCAAATTCTTGGACGCGGGAGTATATGAACAAATCAAAGGAATCAGAGTCATTCTTTCTTCAGTAATTGATCTTGGAATGCTCGCATTAGGAGTTCTGCGTTAATCTTCTCCTGGTCACTAATACCTGAGACATCTTCATCTTGTAAATCCCGGTCATTGACGAGATAAATCGTATTGTAGGTTTCGAATCGATTCACATCTCCTTGCCTAGTTCGTTCTACGATTGGACTGGTTGTGACGTTTGCAGTACCGTGTTTTGGATGCTCGAGTGCCATACCTTTGAGTCGATTATCGTCGATTCTTACATTCTGCATCCAGACCTCAGTCTTGTGGTCATCTATGATTTCAAAGTCGACTCGGTCATGTAAGGTGTAACCTCCATCTGAGAAGACA
>DAYJ01000099.1 GCA_002506875.1 Euryarchaeota archaeon UBA40
CCAATTCTTCAATCTCCTTCAGGACCTCACTGTGATGGAGAATATCCTACTCATCCAGGAGTTGGCAGGAAAGAAGGATACGCAGCGTGCAGAGGAACTTCTCGATCTCGTTGGCCTAGGCTCGGAGAAGGGTCGATTCCCAGGAGAAATAAGTGGAGGGCAGCAACAACGCGTAGCTATCGCACGTAGTATAGCTAAGAAGCCCACATTACTACTCGGCGACGAATTAACTGGAAATCTGGATACTGAGACCTCGCAGAAAGTCATGGAGGTGCTGGTTGAGGCTTGTGCGAAGGAGAACATCACAGCCGTATTCGTAACCCATGACGAAGCACTCATTCAATACGCAACACGAGTCATCCGCATCGATAGTGGCCGTATCATATCTGATGAACAGCACGACAAATCAAGACCTACCGAACTAAGTGAACCTACTCAAGATATGTGAGGTGAACAAATGTCATCCAACTTGTTGAACAAGCGACTTGCAAGAAGTCTCTGGGGAACCAAACTACGTCTTGTCGCAGTCATCGGGATGATTTTCGTCGGTGTCTTCGCTGGAATCACCTTTGGCGGCTATGCAGCCAATCTTGAACCAATGTACGACTCCATCTACGACGATTCGGAGAACGGTGCAAATCTAGCTGACATTTGGGTAGATAATCAATCAGGTATCTGGACGCCTGAACAGGTGAATGCGTTCTGTAGTGGCGTTAGAAACGCATGGCCAAGCGATGCTGTAACACTGGACTCCTGCGAAGGGCGCATGATTCTGAAAGGCAACCTATTCCATACAAATGACACAGGCAACCATCTCATCCCATCTATCTGGCACGGAATCCCCGAAAATGCAGACATTGACCGAAACTGGTTCCCTGAAGGCCACTCTGAGGGGCGAACCGCTGTAGGTGCTGAAGAGGTAGTAATGGATGCTCACGTAACGGAAGCGCTCGGAATGAGTATCGGGGATCGAATAGAGATTGGCGTAGGCAACGGTAGTTTCGAGTTCGACATCGTTGGAATAGCCTACCATCCGCTCCACATCTACATCGCTCCAGAGGGGTCTCTCTTCCCACCTCTTCCAGGTGAGTACGGAATCGGATATCTATCTGATCTCGGAATGGCGAGAATGACTGGCAACGAAATTGGTTCTGCTAACAACCTGATGCTAGATGTCGAGGGTACTCCTTCGTTTGACCTGCCTAATACTGATGAGAACGAGGGAGATGAAATCGATGGGATGAAGGCAATCGTGTCCGATTCAATGGAGGCGAATAGCCTCGACGGACGGATTCGTGATCGAGGTCAGAACGACGCTGTTGAATTTATGCGTCAAGATCTCGATGGTGCGAAGAAGATGGCGACACCATTCACCGTGATGATTCAAGCCATAGCTGCAATCACAATTGCTCTGAGTCTCCAGCGCCTTGTTCAAAGTCAAGCCCGGGAGATTGCCATCCTCCGGACCCTTGGAGTACCACGAACTTCACTCATGACTGGCTACCTGTTAGCCCCACTGGCCATAGGTGCATTTGGCTGTGGCCTCGGAGTACTCGCAGGCCCATACGGAATGAATGGGATGTTAGACTTCTATGAGGAGTTAGTCGGACTCCCCATCATTGAACGCAGCATACCTCTAGAACTGTATGGAAGTGTGATTGGCTTGACTATGTTTATCGTCTTCGTATCCGGAGTTTTCCCCGCTTGGAAAGCAACAAGGATGGAGCCACTTGATGTGCTTGGTGGGCACACTGACTTGCGTGTTGGCTCCAATCTACTTCGCACCCTTACTGGTTGGATGCCAACCCGCCTTGGTCTATCGATTCGTTCAAGCCTGCGCAAGCCTATCAGGCTGAGTATGACCTTCCTTGCAGTAGGTATCTCATTGATGCTCGCTGGATCTATTCAGATGATGACGGTCGGCCTAACAGGCACAATCGTAGGAGGACTCGAAGAAGGGCAAACGTGGGACTTCCAGGTCTACACACAACCAGGCGGAGAAGATGCAATTATCGAATGGGCAGAGGAACGAGATGCAATCCATGAGGCTATTATCGAACTCCCATTTGGCACCCTGCAGGACTCATCAGGAATTGACCGTACCTTCACGTTAATCGCACTACAAGGATACGCTGAAGGTCAATCGATGCGGAATGTCGAAATTATTTCTGGAGATGCACCCGTCCAAACTTCAGGTACACTTCAGGTCATGATGGACGAAGGGTCACTTGACATGGCTGGATGGGCAATCGGAGATACACGAACAGTCGATGTGGGCGGAACAAGTACAGAGATCCAGATTACAGGCTCCGTACGTGGCGAGGTTGCGCGGACTATGTTCTTCCTCCAACCTGATCTCTCATCGATTACCGGTATAGAGGCAACCGCGATTTATCTCCAAATCCCTGAAGGAGTCGAAGTAGACGATTCCCTCGCAAATATATCAACGACTATCCAAGATCGCCAAATACTAATCGAAGGTATCACCTCCCTGTTGGAACAGCAAACTCAGGTCCTATCCACAATTATGGGACTCGGCATCCTGTTCACTCTCGCAGTTATGTTCAACACGATGGTGATGAATATCGCTGAGAGAGACTTCGAACTCGCGACCCTACGGGTCCTCGGAGCTTCCACAGCTGGTCTCGGCTCAATGCTCCTCTTTGAAAGCGTCCTGATTGGACTCGTAGGCGGACTCGTTGGTGTCCTCTTCGCATTCGGAGGCGCTATTGGTCTCGCTGCTTCCTTCTCAACCTGGCAATTCTACTTCCCAGTGGTCCTTGTCCCTAGCGTCGCCTACCAACTGATGGCCATCGTTCTGGTTATTGCTGTCGCAATGGTCCCCATAGGCATCTGGCGCCTGAGAAATATGGACCTTGTCGAGAAGGTAAAGGACCTATCTCAGTGAGGGTTATTCCTTCGCCATACCCATTTGTTTTTGAGCACTTTGTGCACTAGCTATACGCGTCTTCAGTAGTTCTCGCTGACGATGTTTCTTATTGTTCTGCACGTGCTTAACAGCCATCAAAACTACAATACCGATAATCACTGGGAGTAGTGCCTCAGCATGGTAACGTTCCATGACCTCAATGATACCTTGAGCAGTATATGCCCAGGTGATTGAGGCTGCAGTTCCACCAATCATGCAAGCAGTCAGAACCCGCTGAAAGCGCATTCTAGCCACAAGACCTAGCATTGCACCAACCAGAACACCACTTGCCATAAACGGAATCCAGACGAACACAATAAGCCCAAAGAAACCAGCTCTACCCTCGATGCGTTGTTTGTTACTGTGTGCAATGAACTCTACCGAGGAAAGAATATCTGCAACAAACTGATTCTGTAACAAGGTTCCAGTGATTCCTTCTTGTTGCGCCACAAACGTCTCAGTGGCCACGATTTCACCATCTTCCTTGACACTAAGGTCCTCAGAGCGACCGGCAGCTACACGATCTGCTATGGTATCTACCGTGCTCATCGCACTCACAATCACACGACGGTCCCCAAGCATCCCCTTCAATTCTAATTGAATCGTTTTTCGTAACTCTCGTTGAACATCCTCATAGGAAAGGCGATTTCTCAAGAATGAAAGTACCTGATTTGCAGGCTTATACTGGACTCTAAGATATACAGCAAAGTCATCAGAAGTCACATTGTCCTCAATGTGATGTAGTGGATTTTGATCAAACCAGTGCTTGACGACTGACCGTACGTTGTCGTCAATGCGGGCGTAAATATTCAGTTCAGTGAAGAAATTCGTGTAATCTTCGACTGGACCCTCCATCGAATCAACCCCCTCACGAATGCTCTGATGTACGCCACGTCGCTCATGTGAGGTGCGAACATCGAGTTCTGTACTTCGCATCTCACCATAAACAGCGAATTCACTCAACAGGAACTTCAGCAAGTGTGCTCGTACGCTTTCTCGATTCTCGAAGGAACGATCAGTATTCTCGTAGCATGCATCAATACTGATTATCAGAGGTTTTACCTCAATTACAGTGCTCACCCTATCATAATGGATATGCAGTTCATCGCAAGCGGCCTCAAGCGTTCGTTCAATCAGTCGTGATGTTTGCTCATTTGAGAGATCATCTTCATCGTCCCGATGGTAAAATCTGTACATCAACGGATACTGTATGAACAAGAAAACAACAGACATGAATAGAGATACGAACGCCATCCACCACGGCGGCACACCTGCACTACCACCGGCAAGCATTGCGGTCTCACGGCCACCTGCCCATTCGGCACCCATAAGCGCTAGAGACCATTGTCCCAACGATTGAACTGTCCAACAAGACCTAATCTCATCATCTAATAATTCGATTCCTTTCACGGTTGTTTCTTCACGAAGGTCAAGTAGACTGAGTATACCGCCCTTCTCAATTTCTAAAACTTCGACTTGGCGCTCTTCGAGAATCATCTCTTTCTTGCCAATCAACGCAGTCTGATTGGTATCTGTGACAGGAAGATCAGTCGTATTGAATACCTTCACTTGCAACGTATAGACGCCCGAATCAACATCGTCCGTAATCAGAGCAATCTCGGTCTGATTCAGGGTGCCATTCACAATTAACGGATCGATGATAACGGACCCATCCCTTGGCACTACATCCACATCAGAATCTACCAGTCGCGCTTGAATTACAATGTTAGAGGGGGCAATATTGTAGAGGCGGATACGCAAATCATGTTTCTCACCCTCCCAGATGTTAAGCCAAGCAACACCAGTACGGTCTACACACTCCTCTCCCGGGTCGAGGAAAGTTCCCGAAAGAGATTGATCAACAGATATGGAATCAGGTATGAAGGCGCCAGTAGAACTGACTAGGACAACCCCGCCAAAGAGAAGTGCCGTAAGTAATCCGACGGCAAGTGTCTTGCCCTCTGGGCCACTAAAAAATGGACGCTTTGTCCCCTCACGGCGTAATCTAATCTCATCGAGTTGCCGATCAATTTCTCCTATTTCCTTATCCTGATCCGGCTCATTGATTTCCTCTCCCAATTGCTCTTGGGCTGCGGATTCAAACTCGTCTTCTGCAATCGCAGAAACCTCATCCTCTGACGAATTCGGAGATGTGTCCTCATTCGCCATGCAGGAAATAGGAAGTGCCCCTTCATATCCGTTTTGACACAAATCGTGGACCACGATAAAACTGAGAATTAACTATGCGAATTGCTTTGAGCGGTGTGGTGCGATGGCAAGGTAATGAGCGAACACCATAGAGAGACCATTGGCAGGGTCTTGGAGGCTGTAGACCAAAGCGGAGAACACTACGGGACTGGATTCCCCATGATTGCAAGCGAGAATGTAATCTCGCCACTTGTCCGTCGCGCCTGCGATAGCGACCTGCATGGGCGATATGCCGAAGGCCTTCCAGGAAAACGGTACTACCAGGGCTGTGACGACTTCGATACAATTGAGGCGATAGGAATCCAGCTTGCTCAGAAAGTGTTCAATTCATCCTTTGCCAACATCCAGCCGACCTCTGGAACAGTATCGAACATAGGGGCACTCAAGGCTCTCGTCAAGCCAGGAGACCGAATCACCGCTGTTTCCACTGCAGACGGGGGTCACATATCTCACGCTCAGATGGGCGCAGTAGGCCTCCGCGGCCTAGACCTGCACACATACCCATGGGATATCGACCGAATGGAGCCAGACATCGATGCTGCTGCTGCGATGATTCGCGATACTGAGCCGGCTCTTGCTCTATTCGGCGCTTCTGTGTTCCTCTTTCCAACCCCACTAGAAGAACTCGCGGATGTCGCTCATGAGATCGGAGCCCGCGTCATGTATGACGGAGCACATGTCCTCGGGTTAATCGCAGGAGGTGTCTTCCAAGACCCACTCCGTGAAGGTGCCGACGTAATGACTGGATCCTCACACAAAACATTCCCTGGACCTCAAGGGGGCTTCCTACTGTCCAATGATGATGATGAGAAGTTTCACCGTCGCCTAAACAATGCAGTGTTCCCTGGAACTAACTCCTCCTACCACCTGCATCATGTCGCAGGCAAGGTTGTGGCCCTGTCCGAGTTTGAGGCCTTCGGGGAACAATACGCTCGCGACACAGTACGCAACGCAAAGGCACTGGCTGCCGCTCTGGCTACTGAAGGATTCGATGTTTTGGCCGAGGATCGTGGTTTCACCGCGAGTCACCAGGTACTAACTCGTCACGGTGAAAATGATTCAGGTGCTGGCCGAAAAGCTGCTGCCATGCTCGAAGAAGCGGGCATCATCACGAACATGAATATGCTTCCGGGTGACACGAAAGCAATGACTCCGTCAGGTCTCCGGCTAGGTGTCCAAGAACTGACACGACACGGAATGGGAACTACTGAGATGGAAGAAGTCGCCACTTGCTTCAGGCGAGTTCTAATCGATCAGGAGGATCCTAGTACAGTCAAGACACGGGTGAATCAAATAAGATCCGACTTCACAGAAGTGCGTTACTGCTTTCCAGAATGATCAGATCCAGACATCGTTCTCCGCAGTCAGATCACTGTCCACATCGCCAGTATTCACGACATCTCGAGGCTCGATAATGACAATCCAACACTCCTCATCAGCCACTGTCCGATGACGGATACCTTTTGGGACAATGTGGATATCCCCCTCATCGAGAGACACATGGTGATTTTCGTACTCTATTCGCATAGAACCCTCCACCACGAGGAAGAATTCGTCGGTGTGGTCATGCTGATGCCAAACAAACTCGCCTTCGATTTTTGCAAGTTTTACCTGATAGTCGTTAATTTCGCCAACAACCTTTGGACTCCAAAGATCTCTGAATAAACCGAATTTCTTTCTAAGGTTCATTATGACACTCTCACCCCTATGCATCAGTATTCTTCAGGAGAACAACAACAACCATTTCCCATCATCTAAGACATGAC
Source organism: Euryarchaeota archaeon UBA40 (assembly GCA_002506875.1). Taxonomy (GTDB): domain Archaea; phylum Thermoplasmatota; class Poseidoniia; order Poseidoniales; family Thalassarchaeaceae; genus MGIIb-N2. The sequence goes on from DAYJ01000099.1 coordinate 6,904, forward strand.
ATTCCTTTACACTATTAACATCAAATGAAGTCAATACGAACATCACCTTTTGGTATCCTATGTGAGGTACCGGACTTGTCAAAACAAGGTAATTTCCATCATACGATCGATCGATCTTATCGATATGCCAAATTGTTTGGGGGTCGTCAGGGAAGCTACGCTGGCCAATCGCTTGGATTTCATCTTGAATCGTATCGGAACCACTCATGTCTTGCACTGAGGATTGAACTTTGTAATAGACCGGATGGCCATAAGGATGAGGTTTTCCAGTAAAATTCAACATGATTAGATTCGCCACATCAGATGGTTGTTTCCCAGTATCTGCATCTAAATTCTGATCAAAAAATTTCCTTCGATGCAGAATCAGATGACTAGGTCCACTTCCGATATTTGTCAATTGCCACATCACTGGAGGGTTGTCATCGGATTCTTCCACAAGTAGACGTACCATCATCCATGCTTCCATCTCAGTAGTAATCTCTGGAAATCTCTGAGTTATGGATGGGTCATTGAGATAGTATGAACCTGGACCGTGAATGATATTTCCTAGGTCGTATTTACCCCAATCTGAGTCAGACAATTCAATCATCCACCGATCTTTCTTTTCTTCCAGCCTTGTATGCCTCTATCACAGCTTTTGCAATCTCGCTTGGGTCATTGATGACTTGAGTTCCGATTCGGTTCGAACCCGCATAAAAATCGCCGGAGAAGGCGGAGTCCTGAATGTTGAACTTGGGGTCGCCACCTTCGGCTACAATATTCTCAGTGATCGTAGCAACCTCGTCCCTAACTTGACTCATCTCGGTTAGTTCGACATCCTTCTTCTCAATCGTCTCTTCAAGGACTACAATCTGCTCTTTAGTCTCCTGAAGTTCATCTTTGAGTGCATGTGCCTCCTCTCTCGCTTCTCTAATCTGCTCTTCCAACATCTCGAGAACCTTGTCCATTTGGAGTGACCCGTCCTCTTCAGCGAATACTCCGCCAAGTTCTGAAACCGAAGGGATGTATTCTCTTTCTAAAGCCGAACTGATTGGAGCCACTTTCGTCAAAGCTTCAGAAGAATTGTCATTATCTCGGACCATGATAAACATCGGAAATATTGCCAACCACATGATAAACATCAGCAACAATAACCCTATTGTGACTTCTAGTTGCCAATCACTAAACCTATCGTGTTTCAAATCCGTGGTTTGCGACCAAGGATCGTTTTGAATGACGCAACTATCTGTGTCGCCTCCACAAATATCGCTCATCATCGGTAATAATTCTTGATTATTTTCGAATCCGAACTGGAACATGGCATAGTCCCATGAACTGTCATGTGACGTTCTTTGCGGCTTATAGTACGATGAGGCTGCAAGGACAGTGAATAAGAAAAAGAGGGCGACGAGGATGACACGATATCGAATATGAGGAGGATGTTCCGGTGCGACCGGGAGCAGTGGCTGGACTTTGCCTTCATTCAAAGCATTTGGATTAAGAGAAATTGCGTGAATAAAATTGATTTCATCGCTTCTACGTGCAAGTTCAGCGGAGTAAACCTTGCCGATTCTGTATGCAAGATGTATACTGAGACATATCGCCCCTATCGAGAATATCAGCGTTAAAATCCATGGGAATGGACTATCGATTCCAACATTAGAATTACTCATGTATCCATTGTACATCGTGGGTGAATAAGGGCCATAAGTATCCCAAACATAATTCTCATAGTAGTAACTTGAGCCGCTGCCTTCGCCCCAATTTATGTTAACCATTTCGTAATGGAAAAACTTCCAACCATCTGGACGAGTATCTAGATCTGCGCAGGAGGAGGCATGATCAGAGAATCCTTCCATACAATCCCATCTAGTCTTAGCCTCGACCGCTTCAGTCCATGTTTCAAGCATACTGGATGAGTGGATTAGCAAGAAAATAGAACATATCATTGACATCGTAAACAGGATGGAACTAGTCGAGATACTCATGGAGATTGGTTTCCCTGAATGAGAAGTTGAATACTTGCTTGCTTTCTCATTGGGAGAAGGCTCTTCAGAGTCAATTTCCTCTCCTGTTGATTGAACTTCAGCAAGAGCAATGGAGAACTCTTCTGGATCGATTGTCCCATCATCATCGAGATCTATGGCTTTCAGAATGGTATATGCCGTTAGTGGGGCAACTTCGCTTCCGATGAGAGTTTGGAGTCCATTCGTGAATTCCCTTCGATCGATTCGGCCATCTTCATTGGCATCCATGCCCTCGAAGACAGTCATCCAATCTAGGCCTTTATTCTGAATTGCAGAACGAATGACAAAGAAGGCATCCTCTGATGTGTGGACTCCAGCTAGGGAAAGAATTGCTTCAGTACGGGTCTGGTTCGTTGAGCGATCCGTAACGAAATATTGTCTTCCATCTTGGAGGAAACGCCGTCGTAAAAGAACGATTATAAGTGCGAAATAAGGAGTGATGAATAACACCATGCCAAGGATTCCAAGGATGATTATTACTCCATCCATATTGTCTATATTCGGCGGATCCAAATCAAAAGAAGAGGAATCTCGCAGCATAATCTGACTAGGCCATCCACCTTCATAGCCGAAGAACAATATCAAACTAAGAGGCCCTAGAATAATGCCTACAAGGTCAGTCAAATCGACAAGAAAAGAGAATACTCCAAGGCCACTGACTAGAACGGCTACCAATCCACCTTGAGTCAGATGGAATATATTCTGTCCACGCCTATAGTTAACAGCAGTATACAACACAAATGCGAGGTACCCAAATATCGCCAAGAGCAATATGACCTCTCCTGCTGAGCGAACGGACGTGTCCATGAGCCTCTATTGGAATGATTGTAACATAAGCATTCAGGCGAATGTCATTTCAAGCGCTTCTTGAAGAGGGCAATTGCAACAAAGAGGAGAAAATAGTGGCATGCAGAGTTACTTCTGAATTCTAGGAGACGAATAACCGAATTTTTGCATATTTTGTAATAAATTGAACAACGATTGCAAACCTTTCTCTAAAACTGAACATTTATCCCCCGACAATTAGGATAGGGGAGGATAATAGGGGAATTGAAAATGGAAATCGAGGCTTTGGACGACTACTTCGGCTACACTGAGAAGGGTAGCTCATTTGAGAACGAAATTAGAGCAGGTGTTGCGACATTCCTAACGATGGCGTATATCCTTGTGGTGAATCCTGCCATGCTCAGTTTGGCAGGAATCCCATTCGACGATGCACTGTTCGCTACTGCTCTAGCGGCATTCATCGGCTGTATGGTGATGGGACTTTGGGCAAATCTACCATTTGCTCTGGCTCCTGGGATGGGGCTTAACGCATTCTTCGTGTTCGGTGTTGTCTTTACAATGGGCATCGGATGGGAACTCGCTCTCGCCGCAGTATTCGTCGAAGGTCTCTTCTTCTTGATTATTTCACTACCACAAGTTGGATGGCGCAGTGCGATGATTAACTCAATTCCAAAGGACCTCAAAATTGCAACTGGAGCAGGTATTGGAACCTTCCTCGCAATCATCGGTCTACGCGAAATGGGATGGGTCGTCGACCACCCAGCAACCTTGGTCTCACTAGGACCGACAGGGAGTTTCTTTTGGAATACAGCAGCAACTGGCGAGGGGCACATGCACGGTGCAATCATTGCAATGGTTGCACTCCTTGCAATTGCAGTAATGCTCGCACGCGGAATGAAGGGCGCAATCATCTATGGCGTCCTTGGAGCATCCATAGTCGGTTGGCTTACCAGCGCATACGATCCTTGGCTCGACAATGCCGCTGGCCTCGGCACAGATGGTTGGGTTTGTATCCCTCTAGACGGTGGAGGATATCTTGATCCAAGTTGCATATATGCATCCGCCCCTGCACTAGGTGACATCTTCGGATTCGTAGGCATGCCTACCGAGAGTATGGGTGCCTTCGTAGGCGCCCTAGGTGACATCGGTAGCAACCTCGACACATTCATCCTCGTGATGGTTGCCTTCCTATTCGTCGACATCTTCGACACTGCTGGCACCCTCTACTCCGTTGGACGCCAGGCTGGCTACGTTGACGAAGACGACAAGCTCGAGAAGGCCGATGAGGCATTCATGGCTGACGCTGCAGCAACGATTGTCGGTGCAGCCCTAGGAACAAGCACTACTACCACATACATTGAGTCCGCAGCAGGAATCGAAGAGGGTGGAAAGACAGGACTTGTCGCTGTAACTGTCGGCGTCCTGATGCTCTCCGGACTGTTCCTAGCAGGCCTATTCAAGGCAATCCCACAATTCGCTGCAGCCTGTGCACTTGTCGCTATCGGCGCCATGATGATGCGCCAAGCGGCTGATATCGACTGGAAGAACAAGGAGATGGCCTTGCCTGCATTCCTCACGATTGTGATGATGCCATTCACCTACTCGATCGCAGTCGGTATCGCTGCCGGATGTGTCAGTTGGGTCCTCATCAAGATGGGAATGCAGAAGTTTGAGGAAGTCAGTCCTGTGATGTATGGCATCGCAGCGTTCCTAGTTCTGTATTACATCGGCCCTGGTGATGGAAACACATTCCAGTGGATTTTCTCATACATCTTCTGAGAGGCCGAAAATGGGTTTAATGGCCCCATGGTGGAGCGGTTAGCATGAGTGATGATTTCCTCTTACGACTCCGTGAATCTGTACGCACCGTACCAGATTTCCCTATTGATGGAATCATGTTCAGAGACATCACACCTGTACTGGCAGATGGGGCACTTCTGAGCTCTGTCGTGGACCGAATGGTCTCAGACTTAGAGAATCTAGGATGGATCCCCACTCACATTGTAGGGCCAGAGAGCCGTGGCTTCATTTTCGGATCGATGGTCGCATTGAGATTAGGAATAGGTTTCATTCCAGTAAGGAAACCTGGTAAGTTGCCTCATGAGATTGAACGAGTGGAATACAGCCTCGAGTATGGCGAGAATATTCTAGAGATTCACAGAGACGCGTTATCCGAAGGCGATCGTGTTGTGATAGTAGACGATTTATTGGCAACTGGAGGCACCGTTGCAGCATCAGTTCATCTTTGTGAATCCACAGGCGCCTCCGTCATAGGCGGGCTATTCATGATCGAACTAGATGGCCTGAATGGAACCACTAATGCAGGTATCAAAACACACGCTCTCCTCAATTACCCTGCTTGATCTAAGGATATACTACTAAGTCAAGGCGTGATACTAAGGCAAATGTGCGAACCATTGCGGCGTGCCTATTCATCCTTCTACTTCTGATGCCACTTGCTCAGGCACAGAGCCTCAATGAGGCATTCCAGGAATGCCCTGGGACAATAGTTGGCAATACTGAACCGCAACAAATCCACCTACAAGTGACTGATAACCCTGCGACAATGAATGTTATCTGGGCGACAGAAGGCCGCGCGACGGGTGAAGTAGAATGGAACGGACAAACAGCGGTTAGTTCTGATTACTGCTACAACCATGACATGGCATTCCACATGGCGACCATGACTGGACTTATTCCAGGTGAGGAGGTCACATATCGGGTTGGATCAGGTAACTCATGGTCCAATGAATACACCTTCACACCAATTGACCCTGATGCTCTACACTTCGAATGGATTGCAATTGCAGATCATGGAGAATCGAGTGAAGGCATGGATGTCTCTGATGCAATCATCGCCGATAATGATGCCCAACTAGTGACACTTTCTGGCGATATTTCCTATGCAGATGGAGAACAATCTACTTGGGATATTTGGTTCGATTACCAAGAAGATAGTATGACCGAAATCCCCTGGCTGACCGCTGTTGGAAACCACGAGAACGAACCCGGTTATGGGTTTACACCTTACGAACACAGATTCGATTCTGATGGACAAATCGAATCTGAAATATTCTGGTACAGCAGGCAATATCCTGGAGTTCACATGGTCTTCATGTCCACCGAACATGATTACGAACCAGGGAGTGAGCAATACACATGGTTGAATCAAGAACTCGGTTCAATCGATCGGGAAAGGACGCCTTTCCTCATCGTCCATGGGCACAAACCAATGTATTCCAGCAACAGTTACCATGGTTCAGAAGTCGAACTACGGGACGCATTAGAGGACCTATACGTGGAACATGAGGTTGACCTAGTCATTGCAGGACACGACCACTTCTATGAGAGAACTTGGCCCGTATCATCTGAATCGGTAATGAACAAAGGCATGGATAACCGGTTTGCTCAAGGCCATGGCCCTATCCACCTAGTAATCGGTATTGCGGGAAGATCTGCCTACGAAGAATTGGATGAACCTCAGCCAGAATGGAGTGCTTTCCGTGAGAATAGTACCTATGGTTGGACTCGTTGGGTATACGATGGAGAGACAAGAGAAATTACGGCTACACATCATCGAATTGATGGGACAATTGGAGACCAGTTTACACTCCAAGAAGCACCGATTATAGGTGAATCCGAGAACGAATTCCTCGGGGTCCCAGGATTCGGATCCTTACTTCCAATTCTTGCTATGCTAGGGGCCTCATTGAATGAATCACGAAAAGAAAAGTGAGCATAGAGGGCATGCACTGAACGTATCTAATACGAATCAGTCACAGCAATTCTTCTGAAGTGCGTCCTGAGCACAGAAGCAGGTCTTTGCTGGCACAATATCCGCCCGGGAACTTCGCTCATTGAACAAAGCTGTCACTTCAGCGAGCTCTTCGTGTGCATCGCCACGTGCCTCCAAGCACAGTTTGAGACCGAGAAGACCCCACATGTTGTCCTTCCACAACTTAATGTCGGCTCGGTAGACCTCTTCAGCTTCCTCAATATGACCTTGCTCAAACAGGAGAGCCCCTAGGATGTGGCGAACCGGCTGCATCTGGCCCCATGGCTCGTTGTAGGCTAGGTTCAGCGAGAGATCAACACCACGGCGTAACTCTTCGAACGCGGCAGTGAAATCATGGGGGGCACCATTGCTCTTAGAGATAAACTGGCGACGATACTCAATCTCAGCTTCCAGAATGGCCGCGTTTACGTTGAGGATTGACGGGCCTTCGCTCGGATCTTGGTACATCACGTTGTTGTGCATCACACGGCCAGCAAGTGCCGGGTTCTGCAGTGCTTCCTTGAACAGGACCTGCTCCGCCTCAGCTTCGGGCACCATACCCTTGGAAGCGTATGCTACACCACGCGCATAGTGCTGAGTAGCGATTGTGGCAGGGAATACCTCCTTGTCAGTGTATATCGACTCTGCAAGGATTTCGTCCCACTTACCAAAACGGATCATCACGTGCCAAGGCATCGTGACATAGGACTCTAGGAAGATGGCGCCCATCGGGATGATACCGGCGAGCATGAACTGTACACCATGATTAGCGTCACCAGAAGGGAGGGTTTCCACTGCCTTGCGAGCATACTTCAGAGCTGTCTCATATTGGCCGTCGAACATCGCACACCAGACGATGAAGTGATGATTATGCATACGATAGAACTTGTAGAACTGCGACTCGTTACCAGTGACTTCAACGTAATGATCATCGGCATCGACTGCGGCGATGTTACACTCGATTGCTTCCTTCCACTGTCCTACCCACGCATCAATGTGTGATGGCATGTGAACTAGATGCCCTAGACCGGGCATTCGCGTGCGTAACACGTCAGCAGCGGGTAGTGCTCTTTCTGGGAAGGGCGAGAGTTCGAGTGCGTGGCAGTAGAGGTGGCATAAAGCAGGGTCAACAAGCGCTGCTTCACTGGATTCAAAGGCATCCTCCATGATTTTGACAAGAAGTAGAGTGTTCTCATCCGCGGGCGTAATCTCTCCCGTGGCCGTATTCTTGTCCCACAATTGCCACGCTTTGAGATTCATCAGCGCTTCAACGTAAATGGCGGTGACCGCTAAGTTACCGTCATATTTCGAATACAACGGCGCCATGGCTTCAGCGAAAGCGACATTGAGTTCGGGAAGATTGCCCATGTTGAGCGTAGTTGGGTCAGCCGAATCCCGGGCCTCGACAGTGTGTCGTGTGGAAAGGGCACGTATCAGGTCCTGCTCTAGTTCGCTGCAGTGACCCATTACAGCAAGCGCCTGCTGGATAGCGTCGTATCCCGAACCAAGCCCTGGAGCCCAGTTGTAGTTAGAGGAAAGGCAGTAGGAAATACCCCACCAAGCCATAGCACAGTTTGGATCCGCTTCAGTACAAGCAATGAAGCAGCCGATGGCTTGCTCGTGGTTGTAATTCAGATAGTGACCGTACCCCTCGACGAAGAGTTTCAGCGCCTCATCATTGGCACAGGTCACAGTAGTAGCAAAGGCGTAGTTCGTAACATTACCAAAATCAAAGTTTGTTGGAGCGAGGGACATAATCTACCCGTCATGTCTATTCATTATAATCTAATCCACGAGTTATATGACTGGATTGATTAAGGTACTAATTGCTTTTCTTCTGACAATAGTAGTTCTTTCACCGATTGTTACTGCTCAGGATTCTGGTGCTAGTTCGAGTGAGGAATCCAACATCATCATTGATGTCGTTCTACCCTTATCTCTGGCATATATCATGTTCTCATTGGGCCTTGGGCTAAGAGTGACCGATTTTAGTCTGATTTTGAGTGATCCAAAAGCATTTGCAGTGGGGCTAGGAAATCAGATGATTGTCCTGCCGATGGTAGGTTTCGGGATTGCAAATATCTTTGATTTATCCGGAGAGATGGCTGTTGGACTGATGATTCTGGCTTGCTGTCCAGGGGGGGTCACTTCCAATATTCTGACAAAATTGTCAGGGGGGGACACGGCTCTATCAATCTCTTACACCGCTGTTGTAAGTGTGGTATCCGTGGTTACACTTCCGTTGATCGTTAGCTTCTCGATGAACCATTTCATGGGTGCTGCATCACCTGATATTGAGATTCTAGAACTCGGCATAACCATGTTTCTTCTAACGAGTGTGCCCGTGATAATTGGTATGCTAATTCGTCGATATTCAGAATCAACGGCGAATCGTATTGAGTTATTAGTCGGAAAAATCGCAGCAGGACTCTTCGTGATAATCGTCATTGCAGCCATTGCGAGTGAATTTGACACGTTGATGGATAATATCGGGACTCTGGGGCCAGCGGTTCTCGTACTCAATATTATGATGCTTGGAATAGGTTGGAAGAGTGCAACGATTCTAGACCTTGAAAACAATCAAGCGACGACTGTTTCGATAGAGAGCGGCATACAGAATGCAACTGTAGGGATTACCATCGGGAGCATCATATTAGCTCCCGAAGCGGGTGCAACTCTCTCTGTTTTGAGCCTTCCATCAGGAGTATATGGTGTTCTGATGTACATCGTGATTGCGCCATTCCTCTATTGGAGGATAAATGCATCAAGGGTATGATTACTGATTATTCGCAAGGTTTGCATTTATCTCTTTGAGTAAATCTCTAATTTCCACTAGAACCTCATCCGATTGTGAATTTTGTACAGGCATCATTGATTGAGAGGACATGCTATCACGTTGTTTGAGGATAAGGTCTCTAAATTGGGGTCCCCCTCTTACTCCTGTGAGGATAAATGGTGCTGAACCTGCAGTTTCAAAATGCATTCTGACCACTCCAAATGCATTCAGGATTGGTCCTTCATGAATGGATACATCAGTTAGTTTGTCCAATGGTATGTTTTGCTGTTTCTTGAACAACCATCCCATACGTATGTTCAGTGAACGATCGGTTAAGGAGCAAGCTAAACCTTGGAATTGTTTCTGATGAATTGGCATTCCAATTATCAACCAAAGAAATGCAACTGGTATTCCGATGAATGTCACTACCAAACCAAACATAGTTCCTAGCCACCAGTAAACTCTCACCTTGGGATCAAATTCTACCGAAACGATGTGGCCACTGTCAGCATATCCTTCTGTCATGGGAATGCATCGATGGGGGTGTCAAATATAATGTTCTGAAAATATGGTTGGTGCAGGGGACAGACCGGAACCCTACCTCAACCTAACCTGAAATCAAACGAAGTCCAATACTTGATATCGTTGCAATTATGCTAATCATAGTCAGAATACTAGGAGATGTGAACGGTTTGGAATTTGATGTTTGACTGTTAATTTGGTTAATTATGAGGTTCAGGTCACCTGCAATCGCACTATCATTGATGTTTGGCCCACTGGATTGAGGAGGTTGTTGCATACTCTGCATCTGATTCTGTTTCAATTCAGTAACATTGACAATCATTTCTTTGTCACCGGCACGTTTGAAATTCTTTAGAGCGCTGTCGTAATCTCCAGCCAATAGGTCCAATTTCGCAGTTTTGTATGCTGATAAAGAATAGAAACCCAAACAAATCATCAGGTATCCAATTATTGAACCAAAGGCAAATGATCCCATAGTCAAATCTCGGTAGATTGCAGTCTCCATATCGATTTGGTCCTGAATAACCTTGTCTGAGATTTTATCGCTATTTTGCTCTATATCTGTTGTGATGTTATCAATCATAACTCCACAAAATACGACAACTAAAGAAGTTGATACAATGAGAAAGGCCGCGCCGATGAATAGTGGTCTATGCGACACCATTGCTGGATTATGGATTGATTCGTTAATCAAATTAACATCAAAAATCATTCAACTTAATTTATTGATACAGGGGGCAGAAA
>DAYJ01000069.1:0-3445 GCA_002506875.1 Euryarchaeota archaeon UBA40
AAAGCAACACAAGTACGAGCAGAAGATTAACGATTGGAACAATACAGTTATGCATTACTCAGAAGGTAGTCTAAGCTTCCCCGGCCTAGTAGAAGTCAGTACTGATGATTGGGGGGTAAGAATCACTGTGACCTCTGAACATCATGATCGTCCAGTAACATTGAGTGGGGCATGGGAGATTATCTCAGTAGGGGTAAACAGCATGAGTGCAGCATATGTGAATTGGAATCTCAGTGTAATTGAGCAAGTTAAGGAGGAAGAGGAATGAGCGAATATAGTGAAGATATCAAAATGATTTGGAATGATGACGGATTCAATGAGCTGGGGTTTCCCTCATGCAGGGGCACCGGAACGATTTCAGATATTGCGTGGGAGCCACACTTCTATCAGAAAAGCGATTCTGAGATTTCTAAGCATAATAACAGAAAAATTCTCTGGTCTGCAACTTCACCTCCCCCCTCAGAAATCAAGAGAACCAGAAACCTCCTAATTGAGCAAATAATCCAGAAAAATCCGAGTGTAGAACGCGCATCATTAGAGAAGGAGCGAACCCGAACTCTTCGAGAAATCGTCGATAACATGATGGTGAGGAAAGCGGGGTGGTTTTATTGAACAGTGATCTCCATTTCGAGATAGCGATAATTGGGGCTGGAGGAATAGGATCCAACCTAATCGCCAACTTGGTTCCAGCACTTCACAGAGGTGAGTTGTTGGACACGAGTGATAGCATCACCATCAGGGTATATGACTCTGACAAGGTTTCCAATAGCAATCTCGCGCACCAGAGATTCTCACCTGATCAAGTAGGGATGCAAAAGGTCGATGTAATAGCGACAAACATGCTGCCCTTCATTGGGGACAAACTCTCTCTTGAGACATGTCCTTGGGACGTGAGAGCGGGGAACGACGTCGTTCCTTACGATATCGCAATTGTCGCAACCGACTCCCCGTTAGCTAGAAGGGTCGTGCATTCCCTAGATGGCTTCTGGCTAGATCTAAGGTGCCGTGGCGATGGATACGTAGCCATGGACTTCAGGGTCGTCCCTGAACACGTCAGGATGATGACTCCCGATCAACCCGCCATGTCCTGCCAACTCGATGGGGCGATATCGTCAGGAAATATTCAGTTTGGGCATACTCTGGCGGCTGCTCATGGATCTCAGTGGGCGATACAGATGCTAAGAATAATGTCTGGTAACAATGGAGTACTGCCTGAGCCTCAGATTGCTAGTCTTTCTTTTGGGACCCTATCCAAGCATCCCATGAAAGATGGCGTTCGCCAAATCTCCGTAGGTAGAGTGGAACCTTTCCGACACTCTCCAAAGACAGTTAGATGCAGAATATCTACAGGGGACGTGAACTCTCAGGAAGTTATCGAGACAGTCGCACAACTAGCTCAAGAAGGAGACTGGGCGTCCCTCTGGCAAATTGCAGACAGTATGAAGAGGGAAATAAGTATTCTTTTTGACTCTAAGGGGAATATTTTCGTCGATGTAGGGACGCGAGGGGAAGTCATCATGTCTCCTCCAATCGGAGCTGAGATACCATTCAGACTGTGGGTCCATACACACCCATTGGATGCATATTGGAGCAATACCGATTTGCATACCTTATCATGCTTCTCTGATATCTTGGATGAGGCCATTGTGCTAGGCCATGATCATCTAAAGAGGGCATCGAGAATCAAATTGGGAGACTCTAGCAAAGCCATATCAGAAAATGGCCCTCTTTCCTCGTGGACGGACGAAGAAACGACTCAATACCTCTCAATAGAGGTGGAACAATGAGTGATCATTTCGATGAAGAAATAGTGGAGGCATTGAGAAATCTGTTAGATTCAGGTAGAGAGGTTGAAATCAGAGAGATTGTAATGGCCGTTTTGAAAACTGGGACGGACAATGAAATTGTCGATATGGTAATAATGGCTATGGAATGCTTGCAAGCACCAATAAGTAACGATCAGCTTATCTTGGGAATCACAAATTTACGACTTTGGAGGGAAGATAACTCCTAGCTCTCCTCGGACGTACGTTTGATTCCCTAGGAACAAAATTAGGGTCATAATTCAAGAACCCAAGCTCATCGTACCCTGCGAGGCCTACAGATGCTATGTCCTAGGGATGGCTCCAAACTAGTGGCACATACCGAGCAGACTCGCTCCGCATTCATCGATCACGGCATCTCCCACTGCCCCACTTGCTCAGGCATGCTCCTGAATGCCGAGGCTGCTGCTAACTCCCTGACTGAAGGCAAGCTGAAGAAGATGCATGAGGCATTCAGTAGTGATTGTGAGGAGGTAGATCTAGACTGCCCCTGTTGCAGCACGAAGATGAGGGTCAGGAACATCGTCTTCAAGAGGATAAATGGGACTGACATGGAGCCTATCGAGATAGATGGATGCCCACAGTGCAACACCTTCTGGTTCGATGCGGGGGAGCTTCAGAGAATAGTAAATCCAGGCAACGAACCGTATGAGGATACGAGAGTGGAGTCAACAGCTCTGGCATTGGCTCTGGAGGTATTGCTCCAATTGCCATTCATCATCCTTTGACTAGAACCATCCACCGGCCAGTAGCGCCGCGAAAATGAACATTAGGACTCCCATGCAGCCATCAATGATGTGGGCATTGGATCTGAGCTTCTCGATGCCATTCCCAGAGCTTAGGATAGTCGCCACGGTCACGTACCAAGTCCCATCTATCCCCATTCCAAGCGCTCCCATGCCCAGGAGGGTTTCGATACTGACGTCGGCTTCAATGAACGGGGCGTAAAGTGCGAGCATCCAGGCCAGAATCTTTGGATTGAACAATGCAATCATGAACCCTTGGAAGAATCCTGTTACTTCGGAAGAACCCCCTTCATCAACATAGGGGGCCTTGGGCCCGTCCAATGAGCTCTTGATGAATTTGAAGCCCAACCAAAGAAGAATGCCTACGCCCCCCCACATTAGGACTAACTGAGCCACCTCATGGACAGATAGCGCAGTGGCTAGCCCCAAGGCGGCAAGGAATGCATATATCCCGAAACCAATTCCGTGCCCAAGTCCTGTAGCAATTCCCTGGCGCCTGCCTCCAGACATTGTATTGCTAAGTATCACTGCAAGGGAGGGGCCTGGGCTCATCGCCCCAAGCATGAAGACGACAGCCAATGCAGCCCATGCCTCAGGGGTCATCTGACGCCCTCAGGAGTACATCGCTTCAATCTCAGATGACCAGTTCTCTCGAATCTGCTTCCTCCTAATCTTCAGCGTAGGGGTGAGTTCTCCGTCATCCACACTCAGATCGCGTGGAAGGATGGTGAATTTCTTGACTTGCTCGGGATTGCTGAACTTCCCATTTAGTTCCATCACCGCTGCCTCGAGCTGCTTGTGAGTCTCACTCCCAACTGAAGTGTACTCTGACAGATCGTGCCCTAGCTCAGCAAGCTTTGCAAGTTGCTTGGCAGG
>DAYJ01000069.1:3817-4143 GCA_002506875.1 Euryarchaeota archaeon UBA40
CCAACATCCAGTGTGAAGAGAGCGCTGCAGTACTTCCTGTTGTCGCCAACTAGCATGCATTGCGATACAACCGGTATGGACTTCATTGTCTCCTCGATCACCAAGGGCGCTATATTCTTCCCAGCTGAGCTCACATAGATTTCCTTGAGGCGACCTGTGACGTAAACGAAGCCGTCCATGTCTATTTTCCCTAAGTCTCCTGACTTTAACCAGCCATCTTCAGTCATGGTCTCAGCAGTTGCTTCAGGATTTTTGTAGTATCCTGCCATTATGTGCTTGCCCTTGAACTGGATCTCCCCATTCCCATTCTCATCGGGATCTGCGAT
>DAYJ01000063.1 GCA_002506875.1 Euryarchaeota archaeon UBA40
GTATCTTTCACAATGATCTCGATGGTGATCGTTTCGTAGATGCATCTGAATGGACAGAGAACTCGAATGAGTTCGCTATGCTAACCGAGCACGTTTATGCCTCTGGTCAGGTCGAAGTTAGAATGGGTAAACCATTGGCTGAATCCGATGATGGCCTACTCTTAGCAGTATGGCGAGAGAATATTCGAACCAATGAGATTGACCCTCTACCGGTTGAGATTGATTGGACTGCATTCGGGCCTACGTCAGATGTTTGGGTATCTACTGTGAGTAATATCACTGTACCTGCAAACACCACCATGACGACCAATGTAACAATCTCGGTACCTTCAGATGCCGATCCTGGCGTTAGACAACATGGTCTTCGGATGGATTACAATACAGTTGGAGATCCTGAGAATGTCACCTCTTGGCTATGGCCTATCATCACGAATGTTGCTTATCAGGGAAGCTTCAGCGTAGATCCGCGACCCCTTGATGGTAATATATCGAATCAGAGCCTGTTTGAAGAAACTTGGATTCAAGGGGCGCAGCGATGGGGGTGGCGTGCGGAGTCAGGGGATTGGAAGACATTCAGTATCGATTGGCCAGCAGGATATACGGTCAACGGCACTGCTCTAATTGATGTTGATTGGCCGGACAACGAATTCACGGATATTGATGTATACTGGATGTCGGAAGTGGACCACCCTTACAGTTTCACTAATCCTCTCGACTACGGTCCTCATAATCTGCAAATCGAATCCAATTCTAAAGGAATGCATCGTGGAAGTGGAATATATGGTCACGAAACTAGCACAGATGAATCCCATGAGTTCCTAACTGCATCTTCCAGTCCAGGGGTAAAGCAAGTTCTTCTTCATTCGGCTACTCATGGAGTTGGTACTAATGACAATCCTCTGTCGATTGATGTGGGTATGCTTGCACCAATGGATGGTGGATTGGGAGTCGAGGTTCACGATTGGAGGACAAGCAACCGGTCGGAGACTATCCGTATTGGTTCTACGATGGATGTTGAAATCACCGATGCAACCGGCGTTGGTTGGAGTCAGCCTCAACACCTTAGTGGGCAGTCTGTTGGTCAGGATACTCCAGGGGACAAGACATCAGCCTCCTATATTCACTCGTTTTCCATTCAAGATATCGAGGAGATAACTATCAGCACATCTTCAACGACCATACCTGATCTTGACCTATACATCGGTCAAGATATCAACGGAAACGGTGTGATGGACTTTGGTAATGAGGAGAAGGGGTCCTCTGGTAATTGGAATTCAGATGAATCAGTATCTCTCGATAATCCCGGTGATGGACTCTGGTTCGTGGCAGTACACGGTTTCGATGTAGGTAACGGTAGTGGGACGTTTAGTCTTGATATTGACATGGTTCCAGAGGAATCGAACACTGGCCTCCAAGTTTCAAATATCACAGAGATGAATCAATCACAGATTACAACAAATTGGCCGAATGGGTCTCTGGAGATTGCTGGAGAAACCCCCGTTGCAGCATGGGAACTCAACCTCTCTCTCATACGTCCATGGGACTCCGGCCATTGGACGGGGTATATCGACCTTGAACTGGAAGGAGGGGCAGAGATTCGTCTTGTATATACTTACGATTTGATAGAATCTCCTCCTAGTGTAGAATTCCATGTCCCTACACCAGTCAATGGAACGAGAACTAACTCAACCATACCTCTTGCATTGAATCTAGTTGATCTTGATTCGGGATTCAACCTCACAGGGTTAGATTGGAATTTCTCTCATACACATCAAGTGGGTACAGCTGATCTCACTTGGGGTGATGGAATATGGCTCTATAGTATCGAATGTGAGTTCATGAACGGCACCGTCGTCAATCGCAGCACTCAATTTTTCACAATGGTCAATGGAACCGGAAATGAGTCGAATATATCTCGAGATATATTCCTTAATGAGACCTATCGATCTGTATGGATTAACGGAACTGTACCTGAGAATGAGGGATGGTATGGGTATGATGTCAGTTTACTCGATGTTACAAATCGCTTGGGTCTGGCTTCTTTCCATGTTGAGTATGATGTCACTGCACCTTTGCTCGCCTTGAACAATTGGCGAACAATCACTAACCATTCGATAGTTGATGATGTGGTAATTTTGACTGAACCGGGAGCCATTGTTTGGGTCAATGGTACATTGTACTATCCTGATGCGAATGGGGAGATTCCTCTGACTTTGGAGCTATCTCCTTCTAATTGGACCATGACGGAAACCGGACTTGACTGGGTACAACAGAATCGTTTCGAGATTGCTGTAATTGATGCTGCAGGGAACTGGAACCGATTGAAACATCAGATGGTGTATGATCCACATCCACCTGGCTCAGGAAGCGAATTTCGTGATGCGATTACCCTCGAAGGAGTGATGCCAATCGAGCCGAATGGTATCCATCTTGTGGATACTTCTCAGATGCAGGTCGGTGTGAATGCTAGTATTGTGGATATTGTAATCGAGGTGCCGAATGATACAGCTACTGTCTGTCTAACGCTTACTCATCCGAATGGTTCTGATTTGAATGAGACCTGTCTTCCTTCTTTCTCACAAGCATGGCCGACTACTAATGGATCTGCTTGGCTACCTGAACCAGTGGCAAATCAAGCACCACATCGAAGCGATGTTGTGATACGATTGGATTTCAGCGATGAGGTTGATGGGATTTATGGCATACGAGTCGATGTCATCGATTTCGCAGGTAATCGTGGTTTTGAGGAGTCGTTCATCGACATTGATCGTTTATCCCCTGTCATTGAATGGGTTGGTTTCGAACCTGTATGGGATCGGACAAGTATGGTCATCAGCGCATCTTTTGGCGAATGGACAGATCATCGATTGACGATGAACGGTGATAATGTCATCCAATCTGCAGGCTCTTCATTGTCGGAATCTATCTTATTCAAACGGACGGGAAACCATACGTTCTGCATCTCTGCATATGATCGGACAGTAATCACGGAACATCCTAATCTCGCACAATCGTGTCGTACCGTACTCCTTGACCCTGCTGAGTTTGAGCCTCATGTCATCGCAGATTGGAACGGTACAACAGTCCCTTCTTCATCAGTTACTTTTGATGTGTTACGTGGGTGGGGGCAGAACGCAACATGGATACATCTTGAATCAATGGCAGACTGGGCGGCTATTCCTCATCCTGGTAAAGGTATTATTGAATCAACAACAGTATCCTTAATCGAAGGTCATAATCATCTTCTTGTTGATGTAGAAGCAGTGGATACTATCGTCCGATTCGAACTCGAAGTAATCCTCGATACCTCCGCTCCAATACTTACATCGGATATTCTCGGAAACGAAATTCTTGTGAACAATCCTGTTGTAATTATGGCCGGAGGATGTGAGTCAGGTCTTCTAGTGCGAATTGATGCATCTGGCATTGAGCAGACAGGGGAATGTGATACATTCGGCCGTTATGCCATTGAGTTAACCTTGGATAGTTTCGATGGCATGTATCCAGTAGTCATACGTTCAGTTGACCCTTCAGGCAATATTGCTCGATTAGATCGTATGATTGAACTTGACCTCACAGCCCCTGAAGCCCTTCTCGGATGGGAGGTTGACGAGTGTGATTCAAGAGAACCCATACGAGTTGTTGGTGATACACCTGATACAATTTGCAACCTAGTCGGTGCTGCAGCACTTGTTGATGATGATGTCGATTTTTGGACTGTTGAGTTCATGCATGAGGGTGTTTACGAAGAAAGTATGACTGGATTTGGAGCATGGAACGGGAGTCGAGAATTCTCCATATCTGCGCCAGCGGAAGGCCGTTGGAGCATGGTACTCATCCTTGTAGATGAAGCTGGAAATGAGAGGACCCACAGTATCGATACGGAGATTCAAGGTAGAGAAGCAACTACGTCGGAGGGGATGCTCACATTCGGAACACTGTCTAATTCGATTCTTGTTGTTATCTTGCTTATTTCCATCATCGGGATGACAGTTCTACTTGGAAAGAATCGACCAAGTGTAGAAAAATCAGGTTCTGAATGGGTAGACCAAGTATTCGATGACGAGGGCGATTATGAATCTCCCCCAACCGAGGATTGAAGTCCCGGATACATTGGTCTCGTTCCATGATGATCACGACAATCGGCGTGCTTGGCGCAGGACAGATGGGAAATGGAATCGCTCAGGTGGCTGCTATTGCAGGTTACAATGTAGTGATGGTCGATATTGAACAGGAGTATGTAGATCGCGGCGTCGCAACGATTCAGAAGTCCCTGAATCGTCTCGTTGCCAAGGAAAGGATTTCTCAGGAAGACGCAGATTCAGCTCTAGCGCGGATTGATACGGCTACAGAACGTAGTGCATGCGCTGATGCAGACCTTGTGGTGGAAGCTATTCCAGAAATTCCTGAGATTAAGTTCAGTGCATTTCAGGACCTTGACAGCATCTGTAAACCGTCAGCAATTCTCGCAACAAATACGAGTAGCATTAGTATCGATGCGATTGCAGAGAAGACCTCTCGGCCAGAAAAAGTGATTGGAATGCACTTCATGAATCCAGTTCCAATCATG
>DAYJ01000135.1 GCA_002506875.1 Euryarchaeota archaeon UBA40
ACTCCCCTTTTCGATTTCTTTTTCGCCCCTTATCTTGATGACCTCTGCGTGAAGGACTTCTCTTCTCTCATTGAGTTGGCCCACATATTCCGACAGACCCCCTTCGTACAGGTGCTCTGAGACATGGGGCTCTTCCCCCCTCTCATCCAAAATTGTCATCTTGAGTCCAGCATTTAGGAAAGCAGTTTCACTAACTCGCGTATCCACTTCTTCAAAATCAAAATCCACCACTTCAGTAAATATGGAGAGATCTGGCTTGAACGAGATTTTTGTTCCTGTATCGGAGCATTCGCCTATCTCCTTAAGTGCCTCAACTGGTACGCCGGCCTCGTATCTTTGGAAGTAGATCGTTCCCCCTCTGTAAATGGTCATCTCCATCCACTCGGATACGGCATTTACCGCTGAAACACCGACTCCATGGAGCCCTCCTGATACTTTGTAGGAACTATTGTCGAATTTGCCCCCTGCGTGCAACTTGGTCATAATCACCTCAGCAGCCGATATCCCGTACTCCTCGTGGGTGTCGACAGGGATGCCCCTGCCAAAGTCCCTGACAGAGAGCGAACCATTTCCGTGCATGGTGATTTCTATGGAAGCCGTGTGCCCTGCGAGATGTTCATCCACGGAGTTGTCGACCACTTCCCATATGCAGTGATGCAGAGCAGATCCATCATGGGGGTCGCCCAAGTACATCCCGGGTCTTTTTCTCACTGCTTCCAGCCCTTCTAAGACTTGGATATTCGATGCATCATAGGTCTCTGACATGAAAATTTCCCACCCCGCGAAGGTTCCCGTAGGGAACCTTCGTTTACTTAACGTTAAAAGTCCACGTCGACGGTATATGAAACATCCCTTCGCAATTGACGAAATACAGTGATTAAGGCCATAATTGACCCATTTCGAATATTTCCGAGGGCAGTCACGATTATACACACTAATTCAACCCCCAGACTCGTGGATACCCCAAAGATCTGCGCAACCCTAACCGGAACGACGGTTGAGGAGATGCTCGCAGATGCTTCTCTGGCCACTGTCGCTGGAGCAGATATGGTCGAAGCACGACTTGATATGCTCTACATGGAAGAAACTCCCTTGCCCTCGGATTCGAACAATAATGATCAGAATTCAAGGTTCAGACATCCAGAAACTGTGTTGACACCTAGGAATGATCCCGACATAAATGTCGACGAAGCCCTTTCTCTCCTGGAGGCAGGAATCGAGCTTCCGGTGGTGCTGACTTGTAGGCCAATGCGGCAGGGGGGGTATTTCCCGGGCACTGAAGAGGAGCGGTGCGCAATTTTGAGAAAAGCCATTGAATCAGGAGTTTCATGGGTCGATCTTGAAACAGATATAGAGCCCAAGGTCCGCAATGATTTGATTAAATTGGCAGGTAAGAAAACTAGTATCATCGCCTCTGTTCACTTTGACAGGGCCCCTGATGACTCCGACGAGGTCATTGAGAAAGTTAGGGATATGGCGAGCCATGGCGATTTAGTCAAGGTTTGCTACGCAACATCAGGAAAACGATCAGCATTGAAGCTGTTCGAAGCTGCATGGGCACTCAAGGGCGAAGATTTCGACTACACGATCATGGGGCTCGGAGAGGCAGGTGACTGGACGAGGATACATGCACCAGCTATCGGTATCTCGATGGTCTACACAACAAGTGAAGTAGGCCCAAAATTGACTTCTTCAGGGAGAATAAACACGGTTGAACTAACAGGCGCATGGGAGATGCTCGACTACTCCTGAGCAACCTCGTAGGACTCGTCTTTCCGAGACCACTCGTCTCCTGCGTCTCCCTCTACAAGGGGCATCGATCTGCCATATTCTTCCTTGGACTCATTACCGTCCTTCCATCCGTGGAATCTAGAATGGAGTACAGCAGGCACGATAATCAAGAGAATGGGCGGTAAACATACCAGCGCATATGCAGTGATGGCTGGAAGCATTACGCGCTCCTCTACTTCGACAGTCACTTCTGCGATTAATCCCATGCCCTCATGCGGTTGGTTACCCGATCTGGAAGAGTTCCAATTATCGAGAACGAGGTACATGTTTGCATCTGGCTCTTCCCCCCACCAGTTGATGTAAGCTGTTTGATCCGAATCTATGGAGGTGGTGAACTCAATCTGTTGAACGCGCTCATAGGCGTGAACATCCCTGAATGGCAGCCATGTTGCCATGTCTCTCCATTCCAAGGGTATCGATTCCAACGCTTCATCCATTCCCTCGAACCTAGAATCATAGTCAAATTTGTAGATGTCGAAATCAGTATCTGCAAGCAGATAGACATCCCCTATGGGCGGCGATCCATCCGATATTTCGGTTGGATCCAGATAATATGTGACGCAGAATCGATATCTGTATCCTTTGACAAGCTCCATTCTCAGGGCCATGGCATCATCAGCAGGGATCATGACCTCGGCATAGACGTCCTCGGAAAGGGGATTCAGATCGTATTCTCCGTATCCAAGACCCCAGTCTTCATCGAATTCATCAAATATGCCGTAGCCACTTGCATCTACAATCTCGACCTGCGTCGAATTGGCGCCTTGATCCGGTGCTACCGAGCACGATGATTGCTGGCCACTTGCACCGTTTATGGGCACAAAACCTACGGAAATCAGGATGAATACGGCAGACGCTGCATATGCCTTCATTGCCTCACCTCCTAGAGCGTACGGGCCGTATGTAACCCGTGTCCTCATCCCTCCGATCTTCTATGGTCAGATACTTTGGCTGAGGCGGCGCTATATGCTGNNGTCCTCGGAAAGGGGATTCAGATCGTATTCTCCGTATCCAAGACCCCAGTCTTCATCGACTGGCTCAAATATGCCGTAGCCACTTGCATCTACGATCTCGACCTGCGTCGAATCGGCGCCTTGATCCGGTGCGACTGAGCACGATGACTGCTGCCCACTTGCCTCGTTGATGGGCACAAACCCTACGGAAAGAAGGATGAATACTGCTGATGCTGCATATGCCTTCATCACTTCACCTTCTAGAGCGCACGGGACGTATGTATCCTGATTCCTCGTCCCTTCGATCTTCTATGGTCAGATACTTTGGCTGAGGCGGCGCTATATGCTGATCCATGCCCTGAAGACCGCCCTCGCGTTTCACCTCAGGAACGCCAAAGGTTTGATCGAACTCTTCAGCCTCCATTTCCTCATCGTCCTTTTGCCTCAGTATCATCCACCACAGGATGGCGAGCAGGAATACCAGAGCGAGAAGCCCAATATTTTCTTCTGAGGGGCGGAAGTCCTCGAGTGTCAATTCTCCAAGTGATTTCGGAG
>DAYJ01000056.1 GCA_002506875.1 Euryarchaeota archaeon UBA40
TCGTCGGATATATCCACGCTCTCCATGCCCAGCATTTCATCATCATCAGACCAAATTGCCACTTCGAGAGTGTAATCCTCATCATCCATGTGAGTTCCAGCGAACCAAACATCGAACTCTATTTCTCCATCTTCACTATCAGGATAAGCGTCGCCGTTGTCCATCACTCGCTTCAATGAACCATCATGAGTCACTACATTGCTCGATGCCACATACTCTGGAGAGGATTCGTCCATACTGTCTATCTGTGCTTGAGTGAGTTCGTCGCATCCAGTAAGCCCTGTAGGTAGGTTATACTGAGAGATATGACCTGTAGACTCGAATTCTCGAGTGCCATCATACGGGCCAATCTCTTCGCCTGCATGACCATTTACATAACCCGAGCTCATTAACAAGTTTCCATCAAAGATGGTGCCTCCGTCATCGGGATCTGTCACTGTCATCCCAGCGATGTAACAATATGTGTCAACACCAGCGACAGTGTCTCGATCAGCATATCCGTTCGAACCAACATTCATTGTTTCCGTAGTAGCAAGGGTGTCCTCTGCACCTGCCATTTCATCGGATCCATCATCGCATTCATCGTACCCATTGTTGAGGGACCATTCGCTGACATCGCGACTTCCATCAGTACATTCGTACATTGTTTGGATATCCAGGCCAACGTGTTGCAACCATAGGACGTTTTCGTCAGATGCGTCAGAACAGTCATCCATTCCATTGTTAACTTGGTAGGGTTTCACTCCTTCCGTAACACCTGCCACGGTAGCATCGCAAGGGTAGAATGTATCATACTCTGTTTCATCAGACCAGTCACCACAGTCATTGTTGCCATCGCCCACTTCCCATGACTCGGCATAACCTCCATTATCACAAGCATATCCAACCTCTGGTTCCGCTTCTTCGGCACCCATTGAATCTCCCCAGAGGGCCATTGCAAACTCTTCGTATGCTTCAGAGAACTCTTCCTCGAATGTATCGCCTAGTTCTTCGGCAGCATCTTCAGCGAATGCTTCACCGATGTTGGTGAGCATTGCAGCCAGCATTAGGAACATCAGTGGGTTTGCAGTTCCGCAATCACAAGAGACAACATCCACAGGGGAACCTCCCTCTGCGATGATGATACTTGCATCAGCGTCGCCGCCGTATCCGTCGTTCTCACTGTCGTCATCATCATCATCGTCGTCCCCGTCATCACCTTCCAAGAAATCCTCCATGTCCGTGTCCCAACCACCGCTACTGCTGATTTCATCTGAAATCGAGATATCTAGTAGACCAGCGTCCATACCGAAGTTTTCGGTTGGTATGTCTGAAAGATCGAAGGTGAATCCTGTAGAAACAGAGTAGTCTCCCTCCATGGTGCCGCACTCTATTTTGAGATCAGCCTCAGAGCCACTGGTGGTTAATGCTGCATCATCTGCGCACTCAATCTCGACATCTTCGTAGGTCGATACGACTGGGAAGAAGGGGGCCTTCTCACCAAGGCGCCATTCTGCGGTTGCCTCGGGAACGTTAAGGTCGAATCCTGTGCCGAAAGTCAGAGCGAAATCAAATTCTTCACCAGCACCTTCCAGACCTGCATCCATTTGGTACTCGATTGATACTTCAGATGCGAGGGAGAAGTCCATGTCAATACCGTAGAGGTTGTAGTCGTCATCGAGATATTCAATCATGTTTACATCAACTGCAACTGCGTTTTCAGAATCAACACTGAGGTATCCATCGAATCCAGTTGGATCAGAGCCAGAGGAATCGATCCATTCTGTTACGAGAGCGGAGTCGAAGAGGACTGCGTGACGAATGGTGACATCTGTTGCTCGTGTCCAAACCGAATGGGATTCACCATCAATCTCGATGGTTGTCGCTGTGCGGTCTTCTGCCGACTCAACGTAGATGTTACTCGACCCGGTTGAGAGTTGAGCAACAGTCAGAGTGAGGCCTGCATCAGTTGCTGCCAACATGGTGCGGGAGAGAATTTCGTTCAGGTTGATTCCGGTCATGGAATCGAAGTCATCATCCAGATTTGACCAATCGTATTCGATACCGTAGGCAACTTCGTTTTGGATTGCAGACGTTTGTGCGCTCACAGTCATTGGTACTGTGGATAAACACAACAAAAAGGCAATCAAAATAGCGTTAACACTGGTTTTCATGGATAGTGGGGGGGTCAGCAATGCAAATAACGGTATTGATTACTAAAAATCAATATTTTCAGGGCCAATCACAACTTTTCACTCTAATGAAGAGTAATTTCAGAGGGAAGGGAGCTTGAAATTCTGGGGTTTTGCAATCCCAAGATTAGCGGGTAAATCCCTTGTTTTCTCAGGAAGTGTAACCGGTATCATTTCCTTTCCGATTAACGCTACCCTGCTCTCTCTTCGGTCTGACAGTACCTCTCTTCCAACTAGAGGTGCGAGGGAGTTTGAGAAAGACATGACATCATCATGGCTCGGCATGTTCTCGATTGATAGGTTGTTGCGGCTGTTACCAACGTAGACGTATCCTTTTGCTTCGATGAACATTGGATCAGCGATGTTATCGAGGCGTGCGTAGTCTTCGTGATGACCGAGTGATTCTCCTTTGATTAGCGTGTGACGACATACAGTGCGTGTATCAAGCGAAGGCAGCAACTCGAGAGTTTGCTCTAATTTGTCCCATGCATGGTCGTCAAATTTTGGCTTACAAAGTCGGTTGAAGATATCTCGATTTGGAGCATCAACACTGACATAGAGTTGTGTCGGTAATGTATCTAGTCTCTCAATCACTTTCGGAAGGCTTCCATTGGTTACAAGGAAAGTCGAAACTCCATGTTGATGACATACATCGAGGAATTCACCTAGCCTGGAATACAGTGTTGGCTCACCATTCAAGCTAATTGCAACATGCTTCGGGTCTTGTGCTTCCTGCCATTT
>DAYJ01000122.1 GCA_002506875.1 Euryarchaeota archaeon UBA40
TCTGCTTCAATCCGTATCAGGTTACCATCTGCATCGAAAATAAGTTCTACATCGCAATCGATGCCGTTGCCGTTGGTATCCTGCATATCAGAGTACCAATAGTACTCATCATCGCGATAGGATGTACTTTCGTCTTGGTAATTTCTACAATCTCCATCGTCGTCGTAACCTTGGCTCACATTTCCTGATTCTATGTCGAGATCAATCCCGTCTTCATCAATGTAAATCGAAGGATTGTGAGGTTCAACCACTGTATCCGACTGCCCCACCATCTCGCCCCATGAAAGCCAACCTTGATCGGACTTTGCAACTGTTCCATTGAGAGTGACCATACCATAGAAACGGATTTCATTATCATCCGTCATACATGAATCGCCGTATCCAAGACCATAGGTATACTCCTCCTCCCAAGCGCAGCTCCGTTGTTCATTGATAGCGATGTAGCGATCATCATCGGAGTTGTTAGCAATCCAAGTATATTCTTCGATTACCCCATTACCATTGTAGGTATAGTTACCCGTAACATTTCTATCATCCCAACCCAACCAATCTGCCTCTACGAATCGTCCAGAACCAGGGAATTCCTTTGCATCCCAATCGGACGTTCCATACTGGTTCTCTTGCCCCTGAGGGTAACCGTCACCATCCCAGTCCTCGGAATCCCCGTCATCATCAATTGGCTCGATTCCAGATGCCATTTCCTGTGCGTAGGTCGCAAGGAGCAAAGTCATTACAAGAACACCAACCGCTCCAATAACCCAAGTTGAAGAACGGACGCGGAGTTGCCTTGAGGTAAATTCGATGATAGCAGAGGCCTTACGATCCAAGCCAGTCCATACAGTATCGAGAACTCTAGGAGGAGGGAGTGAGGGCTTTGAAGGACCTGAAGGAGCAAGTGTGGAGTTCACGAGAGATGTTGTTACAGACGACTCCGATGAATCACCATAAGCGCGGCTCTTTTCTGTCATGACCGACCCTCCGTTAGGTAAGCGAGAAGGCTCTCGAGATTGTCATCTGGATTCGTAATCGCGCTAACACGGATGTTTGAAGACCGAATCAGAGAGGGTAATGCTGAATGGACAGAATTGAGATCGTTGGTTTGAAGCTCCAACTCACCCGGCAAAGGGAAACGGACACCATGGATTGCCTCCAGTGGAAGTACATGGGCAGCAAGATGACGAGGCTCGTCAGTACGCAACAGAATTCGATGAGGGTGCTTGTCCAGAAGTGACCTGATTTTGTGTAAGTTACCAAGAGCCAAAAGACGACTGTTGTGGAGGATAACAATTTGTTCAGTGATACGCTCAATCTCCGACAAGATATGGCTTGATACGATTACAGTCTTACCCATCGAACCAATTTCACGGATGACATTCATAATCGTAGTTCGTGCCACTGGGTCGCACCCTTGTAGTGGTTCGTCGAGGACAATAAGATCCGGATCATTGACTAGAGCATGAGCAATTTTGACACGCTGTCGCATACCTTTGCTATACTTGCCAATCTGCTTGTGCGCAACATCGGAAAGATTCACGAAGTCGAGGACGTGATCTGCTCGGGCTCCCGCCTCGTCGCGAGTGAAACCGTAGAGTCGAGCGAGAGTTGCAACGAATTCGTGACCGGTCATCCAATCGTAGAGTTTCTCACCCTCGGAGACATACCCGATTCGAGAGTATGGAGCAGGATTACGCCAAGGATCTACACCAAAAAGACGTACAGAACCTTTACTCGGTTTGAGACGACCCACGAGGAGTTTGAACAGTGTACTCTTGCCAGCCCCATTTTGACCAAGAATACCAGTGACACCTCCACCTATCGCAAGGCTGACATCGTTTAGGCCGATGACTTGTCCGTAGAACTTTGTAACATGATCTAGCATCACTGCTGGTACGGTCGCATCTACGCGAATGGACTGCACAGCCGGTTGACCAACCTGATCAAAATCAGGCATCATTCCCGCGTCACCTCCAGACTATTCACACGAGCAGATAAGATGTATAGCGATACAGCATTGATAGCGAGTAGAGATACGACTGAGAAAGCAACAGGGTGGTCGTAACGTAAATCGATACCCATGAGATATTGTCCTAGATGTGCAAGATTATCGTATGGACTGATTAGATACACTATGCTCTGATCAAACAAATTATCCACGAGGAAAGCAAGGAGTTTTGTTCCAAGAATGATCGACAGGAATCCAACTGCAGGGAAGAACTTCCCCTTGGATACTGAAGACAAGGCCATACCAATTGAGGTGTAAGTAATAATCAACAGGAGGGCAATGCCCAAACCTGAGATGAATAGTGGGAACGAGTCGAATATGTACCCCCACCCTCGCCCTTCAACAACAATCGCTAGAGAGTAAAACGAAACGTAACTGATCAGAATTACGCCACCAAGGATACTAGCTACAGATAGGTACTTCATCGCAGCATAATCGATTCGATTGATTGGACGGGAGAAGTAGATTGCAGAAGTGCCATGAGCTCGATCTTCTGAGATCATGCCGCCGATTACGAGAGCTGTAAGTAGGGGCCAGAATAGGGCGTTTCGCGGGAAGAAACCGAGAATCTTGGTATAGATATTGACGCGATTAAGCCCGAAACCACGCATGATAGTTGGATCTCCAATCAGGGATGCAAGTAACAGGAAGCCAAGAGCCGCCATTGATGAGATGAGGATTGCGAGTAATGCAAGACGGACGAATGGATGGTAATGCCGATGACCCTTGGATGAAATGATACCATAGACGTGATGCCGATATATTGCGTAATTTCGGACCCATCGTGACCCAAGTTGTCCTCGCCATGGCCGATAGACCTGATCGAATATTGTACCGCCCTCAATTGAACCAGTCTGAGCGACTACTGCTGTAGCATCCTCATCACCATCACCTGATCCAAAAGCGGCCTCCATCCGTGTTACGCCAAGTGACGGTTCAGTAGACTCCTCAATGGGATCCATGGAACTATCCAGAGTATCCGGCACTACACCAGGGTTGGAATCCACGAGGGACTCATCAGTCATGCTAACTCCTCCCCGGCATACTCAGCCCCAATAACGCGCCCCTTTGGCGTAGAGCTTAGCAAGTCAGCCGCTGTCCTCGTGCCATATCCAAGCTGATCCATGATGAGTAGGAAGAGATCCTCAAGGCTCGGCTCATACTCCTGCATTTCCCGGACTTGAACCTCTGACTTTGCCGCTGCATCGAGAATATGGTCTACTGTCGACTCATCCTGACGGAGAATCCGCATGACTCGACCCATACGACGTACGGTGAGTCCGGCATCCTTCAGCGTCTGTTCAATACGACTTGCCCCTCCCCAAACAGTAATCTCGATTTCACGGTCAATCTGCTTAGCAAGATCTTCGATCTTACGATGAACGACGACACGGCCCTTGTGAATCATCACAACCTGATCACAAACAGCTTGGACATCGTCCATTAGATGGCTGCTCATTAGGATTGAACGTCCGCCATCACGGACTATCTGAAACAGAGTGTCCAACATGAATCCACGATGCTCCTGATCGAGACCATTAGACGGTTCATCGACAATCAACAATTCAGGATCGTGAACAATTGCACAACCAAGTTTAGCGGACTGTGCCATCCCTGTCGAAAATGTGCCGATTTTACGATAACGCTGGTCGCGAAGACCCACGTACTCAAGCACCTCATGAGCACGCTGCTGCGCAACAGTAGGAGACATACCAAGTAATTCAGCAGAATAACGAACCTGATCGATTGCAGCGAGATCCAGATTAAGTGAATCATACTCTGCCATGTAGCCGATTTTACTGCGTATGAGATCGCCTTCGGTACGTATGTCATGACCGAGTACCTTCCCCTCGCCTGAGGTCACGTGGATGAGGCCGAGAAGTGTCTTGATGAGTGTCGATTTTCCTGCTCCGTTGGGGCCCAGTAGACCAATAGCTCCGTGTGGGACGTGGAGATCCACTCCGTCAAGAGCGACATGTTGACCGTAATTCTTGGTTAGGGAACTGGCTTCGATTAGCCAATCGCTTCCAAGACCTGACAAATCCACCCCGTCCCTAACCTGAAATTCAGAATGGAGTCACTTGAATGAACCGCTGTGTTCCGTCATAACTTGTCTTCGTTTACGACTCCACCCCTAACGCGAACTGCAATACCCTTGCTAAATCGCTGCATCTCCTCCGCCGTACTGGTAGGAACGCCATGGGCTACAAGTGCTCCTGAACGATCAACGACGAGAACAGGGAGTCCTGGGCGGACACCATTTCGGGTCCCCTCAATGAACCCGTGGATGACGTTGCGGCCAGCACGGAGGAAAGGGACTGCGTCATCGATACTGACGACCTCAGGCAGACCGGCATCAAGTGCATGAAGAGCGATAGCACCTGACGTCGTAAGGGATAGCCCTCCATCATTCAAGCGCGGGGATAGAACATGGACACCATCCGCGTCGAAAACGTTCTTGATGCGGCCTGTGGAAGACCTTTGTACAGTCATGCCCTCAAGCCATTCCCACGCCTTATTACGCTCCATACCGAGTAATACGGAGCATTTCGCCGATATCTGTGAACGCTCAAGCCATGTACGAATCGCATCATCATCCTTGTCTGAGGAGGCCTCTTCCAAGGAGGAGCCTTTGACATCAAGATACTCTGTTAACGCACCATCCATTAGATCAGAACTCATGTCCGGTTCAAACGACACTGATTGGATATGACAAAGTGGAGACCAATCTTCTAGATCAAACGGAAGACGGCCCGCCTTCATCAGAATTACCGGGATACATTGAGGGTCGCGGCGGAGGGAACGAATTACATCGCCTCGCACTGAATCTCGCCAAGGAGGCACCCCCCCACTAATGAGGAGCAGTTTTGGATTATTCATCGGCTTACCCGTCCAGTCGAATGGAGGAGGGCACCACCGTTCATCGATGAGACCACGGGCGTGAATCAGGTGCGGGCGATGATCCGCTTTTTCACTCCACTTCACTGATCCAGAACGGATCGGAGCACTGGCCTCAATCATCCGTTGACCAACGATGTTCTCTGATAATGACCCCTTGGAAATCACCTCTGTGATGTGGAGGAAAGCCTCACGAAGTTCGGGACTTGAATGGCTACGCTGCTCAACTAACGCCCAAAGTGTTCCCGTTCGAATAGCTTGACGGCACCTTGCAAGCTCTGCCTGAGTAATTTCAAGATTGAAGCGAGCGAGTAAATCAGTCCGCTCCTTCTTACCCATTTTCCGGACTTCCTCAGGAGTATGGCTATGGAGTGTTCTCGATGCGATTGGCCACTCCACCAACTCATCGATTCGAACCGTCCCGTCCGGAGTGAGAAGCCGACCATCTCGAGCGAAGAGTGCATATGCTGCACTATCGAAGAGATCCGCACCGAGGGCGATGCACATGGGGAAGAGCATAGGGTGGCCACAACCGAAGAGGTGAATGGGCCTCTCGAGAGGGATTGTCTCCCGCGTGGCAAGAATAATCTTGACTAAATCCAAGTAGCGATGACGCTCCATCAGCGGTACAATGCCACCAATTGGATGGACAGCGAATCCACGATGAGGGCCTTCAACAGCACCCATCTTCGATGCACTGTCAGCGCGAAGGTGAGAATGCAGCCCACCTTGGATTGGACCATTCAACAGGAGGTTTTCTCCAGCCGTCTCGAGCGACGCAAGAGCACGAGCTACCGTCTCGTCGACTGCATACTGCAGTTCCTCCTCTGTCTGATCCGGACGACCGAATACGTCGAGCATCGTACCTATGTCAACACCGATATCTCGCTGGAAATCGACTATCTGTTCCACACCTACCTCCACATCACCATAGACATAGGACTGAAAGGTACCTGAGTCGGTTACAATGACACCTGGAAAGTCGAGTATATCGTGAACACCACTGGCAAGCGCAGGTTCGCGTAACTTGTCATGTTTCCAGATGACATACGAGTTCGTGATGAGGCCTTGAACACCAAAGTCATCCCACATCTCACGCGGTTCAATAGTACGAATATTCGGGTTAACAACTGGAAGAAGCATGGGGGTTTGGAGTACACCGTGTCGAGTATGTAGGCGGCCTATTCTGGAGATACCATCGCGTCGATGAATCTCAAATCTGCCAAGGTCCTGCGGCCGGCAAGGGCTCGTATCGAAAACCTTGGCCATGACAATGCCTCATACCCCTCAGTCATGACCCTTGCTGAAGGATAGAAATTAGAATCACGACACATAGTACCATAAACCCTGAACTTTCGCTTGTAAGGTGAGGCAATTGTTGACCACAGAGGCGTTCAACCAAGCAATCATCGATTTCGATGATTTTGGAACATCTACTCATCTTGTTCCATTTGAGTGGGAAGTCAACGGTCAAACTGGAACGACCATTAAGGCATTCAACGAATATTGGACGAGGCGGCAACGACAAGCGCATTCGTTACACGAAATATCTTATCGTGCTTGTTTCAAACCACAACTGCCTCGATTCTTTATCGAACGATTAACCCAACCTGGAGATGCGATTTATGATCCATTCATGGGGCGAGGAACCACACCAATGGAGGCTTTTCTTCTAGGAAGAAGGCCGCTTGGAAATGACATAAATCCACTCAGTCGATTACTACTACAACCACGATTGAACCCCCCTACAATCAAAGAGATTGAAAATCGGCTTGACAAAATCGACTTATCTCATGCTGAGGAAGAATATGATGGGCTGCTTGCCTTCTTCCACAAAGACACACTGTGTGAAATTATCTCTCTGAAAGAATATCTCTTAAAACGCGAAGAATCGGGTGAAATTGACAATATTGATGCTTGGATTCGAATGGTTGCAATCAATCGGCTTACAGGTCATTCGGAGGGATTCTTCTCAGTCTACACACTTCCTCCAAATCAAGCTGTGACTATCAAGAGACAAGAAAAAATCAATGCTAATCGAAATCAGGTGCCAGATTACAAAGAAATTAAGGCGCGCATAATTAAGAAATCAAAATCACTTCTGAAGGATTGGAAGGAATTAGAATCCCCTGGTATGGACCCATCCTGTGTTTTGGCGACTGGAGATTCTCGCTTTGCATCGAGTATTGAGGATAACTCCGCGCAACTCGTTGTAACATCCCCTCCGTTCCTCGATGTGGTGAACTATCAAGCGGACAATTGGATGCGATGTTGGTTTATCGGTATCGATTCCTCAGACATCAACATTAGTCAACTGAAAAGTATCAAAGAATGGGAGGCGACAATGACTGGCGTGTTAACTGATTTACGTCGAATCGTGAAACCAGGAGGGCACATTGCGTTTGAAGTGGGAGAGGTCCGAGGAGGAACAGTTCTGCTTGAAGAAAATGTAGTTCGTTGTGGAGTCATGGCTGGACTGGAACCTATTGTCATCCTCATCAACGACCAAGAATTCACCAAAACAGCCAACGCATGGGGCATTGAAAATCAATCCAAAGGGACCAACACTAACAGAATCGTCGTCTTTGAGGTATAGATTTGCGCTGGATGTCAACAGAAGGTAACACCGCTTTTCTCTATCAGAAACTCTCGGACTATGCCGTCGAAACTTTCGAGAATACCCTCATCGAATTGAACCGATTGAATTGCCGAATCGGTCAGTAAGTCGTTCTGGATACCAGATAGAGTTCCAGGCGCTGCCCCGCAAGCAACACAAGCCCCATCGAGGCCAACAACGAGATGTATAGTGGATCCATCGACACTTGCCTCTCGAACAGTGATTGCCCCGTCATGACCAGTAAGAGCAGCACGAACCTCTCCTAAACGCGCCATGAGCGCGGGAACAAGATCTGGATGAATCATATCACCTCCGACCTCAAAATCAGATCCTTCCACAAGTTGAACCAACGATAAGGCGAGTACTCGGGCATCCTCCCGCGGGTCAATAACCTCCTGAAGGCGGCGGCTCACTTCCTCATGCATCTGGAGACGAATTTGGTCACGGTACATGTCTGTGATATCATCATCCATCCGCTCCACCAAATCAGGCCACACAGACAACCATCATGAATCTGTTCAGAAATTTATACGCTCAGAAATAGGAAGCAGGCATTGATAAGTCGGAGATGGGAGGTTAAATCGGAGGCGAAGTCATGGGAGAGGTGGCATTGCTTGAGATCAACGGATTGCAGACAAGTATAGACGATACAGAGATTCTTCACGGCATCAATCTGAAAATTATGCCTGGCGAGATTCATGCTGTAATGGGCCGTAACGGCAGCGGGAAGTCTACTACAGCTAATGTTCTGATGGGGCATCCTGACTACGAAGTCACAGGCGGCACGATACATCTGGACGGAAAGGACCTTCTTGAAATGGAAGCGCATGAGCGTGCCCGCTCTGGTATTTTCCTCTCCTTCCAATACCCTCAGGCTGTCCCCGGCCTCCAAGTCGGCAACTTCCTACGCCGATCCGTGGCAGCAGTTAGGGGCGAAGAGGCGGCAAAGGGTGCAGAATTCCGCTCTACGCTCAAGGAAGGCATGAATCGGCTTGACCTAGACCGCTCATTTCTCTCACGCTACGTTAATGACGGATTCAGTGGTGGTGAAAAGAAGCGCTTTGAAATCCTCCAGATGATGTTGCTCAAACCGCGATTAGCAATCCTTGATGAGACCGACTCGGGCCTCGACATTGATGGTATCCGTACAGTCGCAGAGGGGATTGATGCGGCGATTAGAGGCACCACCTCTGGCGCACTCATCATCACACACTACAACCGGATTCTTGAGCATGTCAAGCCAGATTATGTTCATGTTCTAATCAATGGCTGCATCGTCAAATCAGGTGGACCGGAACTCGCCTCCGAGTTGGAGGAGCGTGGCTACGACTGGGTAGAGAGTGATGCAGAATGACTGACGAAGCACGCTCAGCTGTCGGCGACTACAAGGTTGGTTGGCATGATCCTGAAAACGCAACGATTCGCTTCGACTTTGGCCTATCTGAGCAAGTTGTTCGAGATATTTCAGCCCTCAAGAACGAGCCAGAGTGGATGACCGAAATTCGAGTCAAAGCATTCCACCACTTTGAGAATCGGCCCATGCCCACGTGGGGTAACATGCATCTCTTGGAAGAAATTGACTTTGACAAGGTCTGCTATTACCTACGATCCTCAGATGCCACCGAAAAGAACTGGGATGACGTCCCAGAAGATATTCGGAACACCTTCGACCGACTTGGTATTCCTGAAGCAGAGCAAAAGTGGCTATCAGGAGTGACGGCGCAGTATGAATCCGAAGCCGTGTACCACAGCATACGTGAAGACCTTGAGGAGCAAGGCGTAATCTTCCTTGACATGGATTCAGGACTCAGGGAATATGAAGGCATAGTGAAGGAGTACTTCGGCAGTGTTGTTCCATATACGGACAACAAATTCTCCGCACTGAATACCGCGGTCTGGTCAGGTGGCTCATTCATCTACGTGCCCAGCGGCGTTCACGTGGAGATGCCTGTCCAAGCATATTTCCGCATCAATGCAAAGAACATGGGTCAATTCGAACGCACGCTGATTATCGCAGATGAAGGATCCTCGATTCACTATGTCGAAGGATGCACTGCTCCCACCTACTCCACGGACTCACTCCACTCAGCTGTAGTCGAACTTATCGCCCTACCAGGAGCACATATTCGATATTCAACAGTACAGAACTGGTCGAACAATGTGTACAACCTTGTCACAAAGCGCGGCGTCGCATACGATAATGCGACAATCGAGTGGGTCGACGGCAACATTGGATCGAAGTTGACAATGAAGTATCCCGCAGTGATACTCAAGGGAGAAGGAGCACACGCAGAAGTCATCTCAGTGGCTTATTCTGGCGAGGGACAACACCAAGACGCTGGGGCTAAAATTCACCATCTAGCAAGCAATACCACTAGCAAAATCCTCTCAAAGAGCATTAGCAAAGACGGAGGAAGAGGATCCTATCGAGGCATGGTCACTGTATCTCCAAAGGCAGAGAACTGCAAAGTCAACGTCGTCTGTGACGCACTACTCCTCGATGAAGACAGTCGTTCTGACACCTATCCAACCATGGAAGTTGGAAACTCTGGCGCTCGCTGTGAGCATGAAGCCTCAGTCAGTAAGGTGAGTGACGATCAACTGTTCTACCTCATGAGCCGCGGCCACACCGAAGAAGAGGCACTGGCACTGATTGTGAATGGTTTCTTTGAACCCTTTACCCGTGAACTCCCCATGGAGTACGCTGTGGAACTCAACCAGTTAATGGCGCTTGAAATGGAAGGCAGCATTGGTTGAGGGATCGGCATGAATACATCCTATTCAGAAAACTCGGACACAGATCGTGCAGCGCACATATGGCGCTACACACCGTGGAAGAAGGCACACCCTACGGGAAAAATCAGCCAGATTCCAAGTGCAGATTCACCGATTCTTTCTCTGTCTATGAGTGACGGTAGTGAGGTGCCCACAGGTATCCGTGTAGAAGAGGCGACCACAGACGACTTATTGCGCCTAGGTCACGACCTCGATTTCGGTGATGGGACCGCAGCTCCTACATTCATTGCTGAGATAGTCCCGCTGATCTACGTCCTCCGTGTAGATGCTAAAACAATCACAGAAGCCCCCGTCATCCTCTCCGTCAAAACAAGCGGCTCAACCTGCGCTTGTCGACTCCTACTCGACATATGCGAACGCGTAGAGATTGAACTAGTCACTGTGCTCGAAGGAGATGCTGAGTGGTGTGGTTTCCTTCGTGAAGGTAGCTTCGGACAGGCATCAATCGTGAACGATGTTGTTGTACATGTGACTGGAAAACGACTCCTAAGATGCGATTCAATCCGCTCAAATCGCGATGCTCAGATCCGAGCAGGTACTGTCAACGCGGCGTCATCACAAGCAAAGGTCGATGTTCGCCACTGGCTCCCCGAGCCAGGTGCATCACTCCAAGTCAACGGTTCCATCCTTGCAGCACGTAAAGACCATCTCGATTCCCACGTAGAAATATTGCATTCAGGCAAGCAAACCTTCAGCCGCCTTGAATGGCACACCGCATGTGGCGGTCAAAGTGTCACAACAGGCACCGGAATGCTACGTATTGATGCGGGAGCAAAGGGAGGAGATGCCGGACAACTATTCCACAATCTTCTCCTCTCCGATAAGGCAAAGGCAAACTCAATTCCTGAACTAGAAGTGATGGAGAACGAGGTAGTTGGCTGCGGTCATGGAACTGCAAACGGGCCGTTAGACGAGTATCAGATGTTCTACCTCAAAGCACGTGGATTTGATGAAGAACAAGCACGTGCCGCACTTATCGCCGCATTCCTGAATGCCCCCCTCTCCAATATGGGCTCTGAAACTCTTCACGGTTGGTTGATCAATCGTATCGAGAGTCATCTATCCGGCCTTTGATGGAAGCACGGATTGAAGACAAAGCACTTCTTCCGAGTACCATGGCCCTCAATCTAAACACGATTAGGGCTGACTTCCCCATCCTTAGCCGACGACTCGAAGGAGAGCGGAAACTCGTCTACCTCGATAACGCAGCGACAACGCAGAAACCACAAGTCGTAATCGATGCAATGAACGACTACTATGCGAATACAAACGCAAATGTTCACCGAGCAGTCCACACTCTCGCAGGAGAAGCTACCGAAGGGTACGAAGCCTCCAGAACAGGTATCGCCGCATATTTTGGCGCACCACGCGACAATCTAATTTTCACTAGCGGTACCACAGAAGCAATCAATCTCGTTGCTTACGGTTGGGCTCGAGCTAATCTCGGTAAAGGTGACGTTGTCCTGACCACCGAGATGGAACACCACGCTGACATCGTCCCATGGCAAATCCTGTCTAAGGAATGCGGAATCGAGATTCGCTACGTTCCTCTCGACCGTGAAACAATGACACTCGACATGGAAGCCTTCGAGATTGCTGTTGAAGACGCATCTCTCGTGTGCGTCGTCCACACATCGAATGTGTTGGGTGTGCGAAACGATGTGGAGCGTATTATCCAACTCGCAAAATCACGTGGCAAGGGTGGAGAAGGGGCTCACGTAATGCTCGATGCAGCGCAGGCAGCACCTCACGAACGTATTGATTTCCCTGAACTAGGATGCGACTTCCTCGCACTTAGCGCCCACAAGATGGGAGGCCCGACAGGCATCGGTGCACTATTTACAACAACTGATACGATGGAAACGATGAAGCCATTCATCTCAGGCGGAGACATGATTGAGACAGTGACTTTGGAAGGGTCGACTTACCAGAAGGGCCCGCATAAATTTGA
The DNA here is from genome assembly GCA_002506875.1 of Euryarchaeota archaeon UBA40. GTDB lineage: Archaea > Thermoplasmatota > Poseidoniia > Poseidoniales > Thalassarchaeaceae > MGIIb-N2. Next base: position 12,265 of record DAYJ01000122.1, read on the forward strand.
GGCTGGAACTCCACGAATTGCAGAGGCATTTGGTTGGCATGCAGCAGTACAATGGCTTGACCAACACAATATGGAGGATGTACATGCACATATCTCATCTCTCGCACGTTGGACTGCTAAACAAATGAGAGATATACCTGGAATTCGAATCTACGGTCGACACGATCTTGAGACAACTAGTGGAGTTGTATCCTTCCTCCATGAGATGATCCATGCTGAAGATTTAGCTCATCTAATGGATGCGGGAGGATTCGCTGTTCGAACAGGACATCATTGTGCTCAACCACTGATGGAGGCTCTTGGCGTATCGAGCACAGCACGGGCATCATTCTGGATTTACAATACCATGGAGGAGGCCGAAGCCTTCGTGAACCATCTCCGTGGAGTTGTAGAACGGTTCTCATGAAAGGTGATTTGAGTGAGTGAATGGCCAGTAGCTCTTCAGGAGATTATCGAGGACTTCCAAGATTGCTTCGACAGAATGGAACGATACGAACTTCTATTCGAGTATGCGAAACGGATGCCACACCCACTCCCCAATGAAGAGTGGACTGATGAAAATCGAGTTAAAGGGTGTCAATCTGAAGCACATGTGGAGTGCATCATAGATGCAGACACTGGATTCCACATCCGTGGAGGAGCAGATGCACAGTTAGTCCAAGGACTGATGGCGGTGCTTGCAATTGGTGTAGATGGCCTCTCCCCAAGTGAAGTTGCTCAATTGACACCTAAGTTCGTTGATGAGATGGATGTCAAAGCGTCTCTGACTCCATCCCGCGCGAATGGTTTCCTCAACTTGTTTGAGATAATCCGTTCCGAAGCGGAGAAGTACACTAACCAGCCACAGTGAAGATGAATAAAGGAATGAGAACCATGAATTTAGAAGAAGCCGTGATGGAATCCCTACGCCCAGTAGAGGATCCTGAAATGAAAATCGGAGTTGTCGATCTCGGCCTAGTCTATGGTGTTCGTATCGAGGAGAAGGACGACGGACCGCATGCAGAAATCGACCTCACTCTCACCTCACCAGGGTGTCCCGCTGCGCCAGAGATTATGGCTGCTGTCCACCGTGCCGCCCTCACCACCGAAGGTATCGGATCTGTACACGTAAACCTCGTATGGAGTCCAAGATGGGACCCAAGAGTCCACGCATCCGAAGATGCTCAATTTGAGCTCGGAATCTTCTGACTACGCACTAACACGCGAATTCAGAATTTTGAGCAAACCACGTAGTGTTACCTCACTGACTCCGCAGACCTTGCAGACCTCACTCTGAGTCCGATTAGATCCAACGTCAGCCGCAGCGCGGTAAAGGAGGACTCCAGCGATACCACTGGGCTTCTTACCCTGCCATGCTAGGTCATGCTTGGTTGCATCCCAAATCTCATGCGCTCGTCCCAAGGCCTTAGGTGGCAGTTGCAAATCGCTGTGGAACTTGTCAAGATACTCTACCGGACCAGAAATGTGGTGGGCTCCGAGTTCACGGGCTACAAGACGGATGGTACGCTTCAACTCCTTCAACTCCGTATCAGAAGTCATATCGAAACGTTCGCCAACCTCCTCGATACGACGAGGAATCTTTGCTTCACGTGTTGCAAGATAGACACAGGCTGCTGTTACTCCTCGAATTGAACGACCCGTAACAAGGCCCTTCTCGACTGCTTTCCGGTATAGGCTACTGGCCTGATCTCGGAGCTGGGGGGACAGATCGCCGCGATCACGAATGAACTGCATCGCTTTCGCAAGATTTCGTGAACGGCTATCACGTGTCTTTGAACGATGATCGATAGTCGCACGACGCCTCCAATCACGAACCTGACGGGAGTTCATCCCATTCCTCTTTGCAATTCCAGATGAAAGATCGCGTTTGTCGATTATCGTTGAGAGCCCCTTGTCAGACAGAGATACTGTGGTTGGCGCACCTACTCGAGAACGATCAGCCCCATCACTATGGTTTACCCACTCTGCACCTGGATCAATCATATTCTGTTCCGCGACAAAACCACACACATTACACGTAATCTCGCCACGCTGAACATCGGTATCCCATTCGTTCGCACCACAAAGTTCGCAAGGCCGGGACTGGCTATCAGTACGCCTCTGCTTCTGACTCGGCCGTGGAGATGCTACGAAGTCGCCACCACGGCTTGAGCGCTTTGTAGAGGATTTCTTCTGTTCATTCTCCGGACCCATTCACATCACCTTCTTCCCAACTTGGGGTTGTATAGTTCGCTACGACCATATATAAACACTCGCTTACATTGTTACACCAATACACCCTCCCAATACACGGGATAAGTTGATTCAGAACGCCATACTGGAGGGACACGTGGATGTCATTCGCCTTCCGGGAATCCATCACGATACATCAATGACGATTCTTACAGATGATTGCGAAGCAATCCTGATTGATACGGGCACCAGTTGGCATCAGGTCAACACTGAGGAAAGAATCCGATCAAAGATTCAACATGGTAATCTCGCAGCTATTCTCCTTACACATCGCCACTACGATACAGCAGGTGCTGCAGCCTACCTTTCCGATACTTTCGACTGCACAATACATGCTCATGGGGATGCACTCAACCCCCTAGCTTCGAACGACCAACTAACCACGTGGGCATCTCGATTTGATTCGGACATGCCGCCCACTTCTGCGCATGCCATAGAGGATAGATGGCGACGAAATATGGGTGACCATGTGATAGAAGCAATTCACACACCAGGGCATACATCATGCCATACCAGTTTCTTGTTGGATGAACTTGGAATTCTAATCGCAGGAGATTTATTCCCTGCTGCCACTACGCCCGGACGAACGGATCTTCCAACAGGAAATATAGTCCAAATGAGGGATTCCATCCAGCATGTGCGAGATCTCGACATCGACACACTGATTCCATCAAGGGGTGAGACAATTCGCGGAGATACTATCGAAGATGTGCTAACCCAACATCTCGACTTCTTCGATTCAATGATTGAGGCAAAGGGGGATCTACCGGAGAAATGGCCGGTACCTGTGCCAACCTGCATGTGGTGGACGCCAGAGCCAGAATGGTGAGTCATACTGCGAAGATTGCCTGAATTTGTCGGCGCCCCCCTGAGGATTCCAACGGAATTCGAATAGTCCGCCAACCAGATTTCGCCAATAATTCCCCCTCAATGAAACGCAGACCGTCACAACATGCCTCAATGTCACCAAGATTGCGAATGAATTTAGGACGGATAAGTGAACCCTCTACCGAGAGGATACGACCGGAATCAGTCCCGAGATATGCTGAAATCGGCTGTATATTCTGATTGTCATGTGTCTGAGAAATATGAATAGCAGTTACGGGATCAATGCCTGAGGACCATTGTGCTAGAATATTCCCCTTAGGCCAACTAACAATGGCAACAATACCGTTCTCGCATCCTATCACAAGGCGCAGAACTCGATTCTTAGAATCCGTAATCTTCGCCAATGAAGTCGGTTTAGAGTCCAAATCCAAATCGTGAAGATTCCAATCGTCAATCGTAATGTTAGCCCTTCGCTTCTTCCTTCCAGAGAGGTAACCTCTCCTGAAAGGAGTGCTTGTATATGCCATAGACATGGTTTCAATTCAACGATGTCCGCATATGAATGAGGATGCGGGAGAGTCAACTGAAAGTGAAACTATCAGTACTGATCGGGTTCGTCCTTCTTCGCCTTCTTCCACTCGCGGTAGCAAGGGCGGCAGATTCGTACTCGACGAGCATCGCGCTTGAGCCCATCTTCACCCCATACATCAATCGCATTATCGATAGCAATGGATCGCCCTCCGAACTTCTTGTCAGCCCATTTATCGCAATCAGCAACATCACAGGGAATCTCTCCCTCATCGCCATCATCATCCTTGGCCTCTTCCTTGGGCTTTCGGTTGACACGAGCGCGCTTCTTGAAGCCCATGAAGGACTTGATTGGAGGGTCGGAGATGAACCTTATCCTACTCAAGCACGACGTTCGATGGACGCTTCACGGTCCGGCCCGACACCAACACTGGACACCGGGACGCCGAGAAGTTGCTCTACGGTCTGAATGTAGGTCTGCGCAGCCTCTGGAAGTACGTCATAACCACGGCCAGTTGCTTGGGCTTCGCGAGCAACCTTGAGCCAATCACCAAGATCAAGTGATTCAAAGCCAGGTAATGTGAGTGTTACAGGCTCAGCACGTTCTAACATTGAGAGATCAGCCGGGAACTCATGAATTTCAGCGTCATCAACACGATACCCGACTACAATTTCCAACTTCTCTAAGCCTCCGAGGACGTCTAACTTAGTCAGAACAACCTCATCGAATCCATTGATTCTCATCGCATGGCGAAGAGGAACTATGTCCAACCAGCCGCAACGACGTGGCCGGCCAGTGGTTGTCCCGAATTCATGACCTACAGTTCCGAGATGATTGCCCACCTCATCGTGAAGTTCAGCAGGGAAGGGGCCATGTCCGACTCGAGTGGTATATGCCTTCACTACACCGATTGTGCGCTCAACATGTCCAGGATGGATTCCTGCCCCATGTGTAGCATTTGCTCGACTCGTGACGGATGAGGTCACAAAGGGATATGTCCCCTGTGCAATATCTAGGAGGGCGCCTTGAGCGCCTTCAAGGAGAATATTCTCGCCCCTCTCAAGTGCATGGTGAACAAGCAGACCAGTAGGCCTAACTGCTGCCCCGAATCTATCAGAAATCCATTCAAGATCTGCACGCAATGTGTCCACAGTGATTGAAGAGTCCAAACCAGCTGCCGAAAGTCGGCCATTCATACGATTAACAATCTGCTCAATACGGCCCCCGTCTGAAAGCACATTGGAGATATCGACAAAACGGATGCCGACGCGCTCAATGGCGTCACCGTAAGTCGGACCTATTCCTCGACCGGTGGTACCGATTTCTTTGTCTGCTCCATCGAGGATACGGTGGTATGGGAGAGTGACATGAGCACGCTCGGAAATGAAGAGGCGCTCCCCCTCCGGACGTTCGCCTCCGAACTCAAACCAACGATCAAGCTCATCCTCTAACTTCCACGGATCGATTACCATGCCCGCGCCAAGGACGAGGTTACAGTGGCTGTAGGTTATACCACTCGGCAGGTGATGGAAAGCCAATTTACGTTCTCCGATGACAATCGTGTGACCCGCATTGGAGCCTCCTTGGAACCTAACAACCCAATCCGCTTCTGAGGCCAACTGGTCCACTAGCTTCCCTTTGCCCTCGTCTCCCCACTGAGCACCGAGTACAATCGTCGCAGGCATAGTAGAGAGCCGGCGAGAGAGGCCTTTCAACTCTCCTTCGACACCCAGAGAGAAGATTCCCCCGTTCCGATGCGGTTATGAAGGGGGCATCGGTCCACCGGCTCATGGCACGATTCCCTGAGGCGGAGAAGCGTAACCTGCACAAGTGGGTCTGCATGCGCTGCTCAGCCACCCACCGTGGCCGTAAACCGCGCCCTTGTCGCAAGTGTGGCTACAAGGGCCTTCGACCTAAGATCGTTGAGAAGAAGCAGCGCTGATTCTCTCAATGATACATCTCGAGATCTAATATCTCTCTGAGCTGACGCACGGTTCGCCACGCGTCCTCATGAACTTCCCCTTGCGGATTGTAATGCACACCTCGCCAACCAACATTCTGGGCCCCGATGATGTCACTACCATAACTATCGCCAATCATGACTATGCCTTCATCTGGTTCAAGGCCAGCAAGTTGAGCAGCACCAAAGAAAGCCTGCGCATGCGGCTTCTTCGCACCTAGTTGCTCACTAGTGTACATCGCTTCAAAGAATTTGGACAAACCGCAGCGGGCGAGCTTGATCCTCTGAACCTCCTCAAATCCATTTGTGAGAACCCACATACGATGCCCCCTTGCTGCAAGTTCGGATAACAGTGCCCCCGATCCTTCGATAAGGGTCGTCTGAAGAGGTGAAACCTCGACATAGTGCACACCAAGAGATACTGCGAGTTCATCGTCATTACAACCCATAGATTCCAATGTAAGCCGGAAACGCTCCGTGCGTAATGTGGATTTGTCAATCTCTCCACTACGATACAATGCCCAACATCGGTCGTTGGCTACTTCAAATGCATTGATCCATTGCTCAGCGCTCTCGATACCGAGTAAATCGAGCCGGAAATGCTCGAATCCTTCGATAAGGGATTTCTTAGAATTAGTAGCAAAATCCCACAGAGTATGATCAAGGTCGAAAATAAGGGGAGCAGGACGTCGACCAGTACTGCCCGTTTCGACGGACATGTAGAACGACCAATCGCCTCAGTGACCCTGGACCTCTTTGAGAAGAGCCTCGATAGCGGTCTGGATCTGGAGGCATAGTGGGCCGTAGTGGTGAGGAAGATTTGCATCATTGTAAATCTCGTCTAACTTGCTGGCCGTCATACCCAAGCGGATATCGAGTTCCTTACGCTCATTGAGCAACCATTCAGTGGTTGCTTCATTGGCAGCACGACGAATATTACGGGGCACTTGGCTGTCCTGCAACTGCTCAAGCACTGTGGCAATCTGTTGAATCCGGGTATTGACGTCGCTCATGGTGAACAACCCTCCTTCGGGGACATTCTTGTCGTGGACGACGACCGATTTTAAGTCCATTGCCTGCGGATGCATGAATCGATATGGAACCCCCCACACCAGATCAATGGACGGCATTACTCCGTTGTTTCATCCTTATCCTCTGCATGGTAGGAGCAGCTCTGATGGACCACTGGCAACGCAGAGTACCTAACGAATGGTGGATCCGATGGGGAGTCGCTATCGGCTTTCTCCTACTAGTGGAAGTAATTCTTCTCGAGGCAGATGTTGCCCTCTTCCTTGGAACATTTGGGCTCCTCGCATGGTGCTCAGCATCAGTAATCGGTACCCCTTCGCTAAAGGATATGAGAGAAGGGTCAAGGATCGATATCTTAGTCGTCATCTGGTACTTGCTAGGTATCATCGGAGGAGGAGCAGCACTATACTTGCATACCCCAAATGCCCTTTGGTCACTCGGTCTCGCTACGGATGCACCCATGTTCCAACTCACAGACATGGCTGCCATTGAACTCGCTGAGAGTCGCGGCCTGCTTCTACTTCGCCTTATTGGACTCGCAGTTGGAATTGGATTCATCGAGATTGCTTGGCGTGCACGGTTATTGCACGGAGGGGCTGATGCAAAGGCTATGATCGTAGTTGCACTTGCCATTCCGTGGTGGATTGGCATCGGGCCATTCGGCGAGACAACTGCAGTTCCCCCAATGGTCTCTGTTCTAATCTGGTCTGCGTTAGCATTCCTCATCCTACCATTCGTCACAATAAGTCGAAACATCCGCACAGGGCACAGCGGACCGTTACGAATGATCTGGCATGCAGAGCGTTGGGGACTCGATCAGATACCTGGGCAGCAGGTATGGATTCTGAGTGACATAGTTGAGACCGCAGATGGAGAGAGGAAGATACGTGAACGTATGCGGCCCCGTCGTAAGAGAGTGGATCCTGAAGAGCTTGCTGCACACATCGAGCGGTTGAAGGCTGCAGGGGAAACATCAGCATGGATTACGAAGAAGCATCCATTCCTAGTCTATGTCCTACCTGCAATACCCCTCGCCCTCATTATTGGTGATCCAGTCGCCACCGTCCTACATACCGTAGGAATTTGATTACGCCAGACGTGTATCTGGAACAGATGTGAGTTTGTCAACGACCTTGGATAGGCGATCAACAAGGCTATCCTTCTCCTTACTCTGGATGAGCGCGTGCTCAAGAACTTCATCTAATGAATCAACAGGAACAACTTCGACCATGCTAGTGAACTTCTCATCGATAAGAACGTCTTGCATGTTAGTTCGAGGAACTATGATCTTCGAGATTCCCGATTTTGCCGCTGCTTCAATCTTAGCAGTTACACCACCAATCGGAAGCACCTCCCCACGAACGCTTAGGCTGCCAGTCATAGCAAGATTCTGATCGATCGGCAACTCCTCGAAAGCACTGATGATTGCGGTCGCCATCGTAATGCTGGCACTGTCACCATCCACACCATGAGTACCTGGAAACTGGACGTGAATATCATAATCAGCGATATCCTTGCCAGTGAGTTTCTTGACTACAGCGTTGATATTAGTCACACTCTCCTTCGCAAGATCAGAAAGCCCCCCAGTCGCGTAAACAGCACCGTTGCGCCCCTGGGCTGGCGTAACCAGAGCCTCGACAGGCAGTACTATACCTGAGAAATCTGAGAGACCCGAATCAGCGCCTAAAACGGCGAGACCATTGACTCGTCCAACTCGAGCACCTCGATTGACTAGAAGAGAGTACTCATTCTGCCGCTCAATGAATCGATCGGCGATTTGCTGTTCGAGAGGTTTGGCAATAATTCTAGCACGGGCGATATGCTCTGGCCGGACTATAGGTGCCTCCTCCTCTGCAGCTAAATCACCTGCAACACGGACTAGCCCACCAAGTTCGCGAAGGCGAAGAGTAAGTTTCCCACGACGCCCAGCACGACGCTGAGATTCCTTGAGAATAAGAGCAACAGCAGCGCGATTGAAGTGAGGAATGGGCTTGCCGGACTTCTTGTTCATCTCGTTGCGAACCTCTTGGGAAATAAAGCGAATAAGACGCCTTCGATTACTGTCAGTATCATCCATTGTGGTATTGACATATACTTCGTACCCATAGCCTCGAATCCGGCTCCGAAGCGCAGGGTGCATACGCTCCATTGAGTCGAGATTTCCTGCTGCTACTAGAATAAAGTCAGAAGGAACTGGCTCCGTCTTGGTTAGAGCTCCACTACTACGCTCGCTGCGACCGGAAATAGGTAGGGCCTTCTCTTGCATCGCCGTGAGAAGCGCCTGCTGCTCTTCCATTCGAAGCATATTGATCTCATCTATGTAGAGCACACCATAATGCGCACGATGAATCGAACCTGGCTCAACACGCTCGTGGGCAGGTGTAGCAAGGTCGGCCCCGGACTGGAAAGGATCGTGCCTCACATCCCCTAACAGTGCACCTGCAAGAGCGCCAGTGGCATCCACGAAAGGTACATCCTCGCCGCGTTCATGTTTCACAAGAAGTTTCGGAATGTTGTTCTCATCAGCTGCAGTGAGGCGAGAACGTAGAAAGAAGTAACCAAAGACGAGGATGAAACCACCAAAGAGTAGAGTCAGAATCTCGCCTGTAGAAATCGTAGATGCAATGAGGATTGCACCAACAAAGATTGCGACGAAGAGGAGTGTCTTGTTT
>DAYJ01000108.1 GCA_002506875.1 Euryarchaeota archaeon UBA40
TCCAACCTGCCTGACGAATTGATGCAGTTGTCTGCAAGACCTTACGGTGGACATCGAGATACACTACCATGTGATTGACCTCCCCTCGATTCAAGATTGAGCCATTCACTAGAGGGAATATCTCACCTCCTCGACAGATGTTAATCTCTGAAATTGACGGTGGACGAGTCTCTACAGGTAAAGAAATGGATTGAGTGGCTTGACCTGCATCACGATCGATAACAGATACATCGAGTAAGAGTGTGCCTGCCGTCAGGCCTGGCCCTGGCACCGGAATCGAGACGATAACCTCAGTACCATCAGTCATAGCCGTGAACGGGATTTTCATCTCACCCTGCTCTGGCCATTGCAATGTCAATTGGCCATTCGACATTCCATTTACAGCATCCAAATCCAACACGGAAATTCTCACCGATTCATTTCCAACACCTAAGGCAAAATCTTCTGATACACCCTCCCTCTCAAAGGTTAACGAAACAGTTGGTGCCTCGTTTTCAACGCGAATCGATCGAGTTGACTGCATATTACCCTCTGAATCAATTAAACGGCCAAGGAAGGGGATTAATGGCTGATCTAATGGAAGCAGTAAGGTGCTTGCATAGCAATGAAAACTAGATGACGGATCCTTAGGAAGAGCGACGATAAGCCCTAAGACGCCGGATTCAAAAGAGAACGTTGGAGCCTCAGTAATAGGATCATGATCCACGTCCTCAACACAAGCACGAATGATTGCTTCTCTCCCACGAATCATTCCCTCAGGGGTACTTGATGGAAGATTTGTATCTCCATTCCAATCATTCTCATCAGCCCCCTGGATGTGAATCCCGTGCCAAATCGAAGGGGAATCTATGAATTCGAGAGCAGCGATGAGGTTTGAAGTCGCATTGACGCCATCGATGTCGGTAATATCGAATTGTACATCGTAAAAATCGAGGGAGGCGTTACCTGGAACATCGAAGAAGGCTGTCCATCGTTCGGAGCCGCTCGATAGAGCATTCATTGAAATCAGGACTGAACCCTCTGGTCCTATGATTGTCATTTGAGCTGTTGCCATACCAAAATCATCCGTCGCATCCACCCAACAAGCAACAGTAGCACCACGTGGGACCACATTTGACGAACAAGCGATATCTGTGATGGCCGGAGGACCGTTAATCTGCGTATTCAGCGTTTGAAAATTGTTGTCTACAACCCTTTCTGAGAGAATCCTCGACTGCACAAACTGGGATCGATTCAAGATTGGGCCATCATCTGCGATGTAACGGATTTGAAAATCCACATATCCAGTAGTTGAGGTCATAACCGGGATGAGGAGTGTTGCGACAGAACCCGGTTCATCGCCTGCAGGCAAAGTAATCGATTGATTTGTCAACAGGTAATTACCAATTCGTTCCCTAACTTCAATCCATCCAGATGCGGATGATGCACCAAGATTTGCAACGTCCACATGTATCTCAAAAATCTCATTCGCTGAAGCTCTAACAGGTATCGATACATTCCGAACTTCTACATCGTGTAACTGATCCGAAAATGGCGCCATCTTCGGATCCCCCACAACCACACCCATCCAAGACAGATGACCGTTAGATGCAGTGTAAGCCTCACCAAGATTGTACCCTGATGCATAGTAAGCAGTCATCAAATCTGGCCTAGATACTGCTGTCAGGTAAGGCTCGTACACATATCCTTTGACACCAGACACACCATCCTCAAGAAGATCAGCAATGAGGCTCTGTCCGTATTCTGTATCCCAATTGAAGGAACGTCCTCCAGTTGATACTGCGGTCTCCGCGATGGAACCTGGGATCCAGCCCATATGCGGACGAATAATTCGAAGATTTGTCGTGTCGAAGTGTAAGATGCCTTCACGACTAATATTCAGAATCTCGGCTTCATAAGAAATCTGTAATGTGGTTGCGTTTTCATGTGGACGGAATCGTATGGTCTGTTGAACCCAAGAGGGAGTCATGGTAGTTGGATTGGTTGAATTGACTGAAAGAAGAGATCCATTTCCGTCGTAAGCTTCTATGTTCAACATCCAATCTGCATTAATCTCCCCTGAAGATTGACCATGACCTGAAAGAATCCACGCATGGCCAGCCTGTTCCAAATCAATTGTAAGGTTAGTTGAGATTCGACTTGATCCCTGACCAACGGTTGTGAAAGATGGGCAATCGAGGGCTACTTCCCCATTGACCAGAATAATATCAGATGCATTCAGAGCCTCGGTCCACACCTGAACCTCGTCGATTTGTCCAGCCCAATGCGTATTTCCTGCTCGATTGACACCGAATTTGTAAAGATCTATCTCATCGATTGCTCCGCTTGGCAATGTGATATTATTGACGAGGGTTCCATCCATGTACTGCATCAGTTGATTACCATCCTTCGCTACCACAAAGTGAACCCAGTCACTTGCAGATACTGTGCCAAAATCGTATCTAGAGTTATGATATAATTGCCAGATACCTGGCGTCGAACCACTAGTCATAATTTGGAAAGAGTCGAAATCACCGCCCACATCATTCACCGCTACAACAGAGGCATACCCCGGTTGCCCTGTATGGTTCGCCTTAGCCCACAGAGAGATGGTGAAATTACCTAAGCGGTCATCAACATCCACTCGTAGTTCATCATCGACACCATCCAAGTGGATACAGTTCCCAAGTAAACAGGATTGCCATGTTGGAGACCCCGACATGGAAAGATTCGCATCGCCAACCAAGTCCCCTACGACTGTTCCGTTCCCCGCTTCAAAATCCCAATGATGGACTAGGATGTCCGAACGAACCGGAGCGCTCATCGCACGACTGAACGCTGAAGGAGGAATAACCTGCTTTGTCAGATTCGGACCTTCCCATGAAACGATGTGACCGGCCCATCCGCCATGCTCAAAGAACTCGGCTCGGAATCGATGTTCTCCCACCGTAAGGTTGACCGTAACACCTACCTCTCGCATACCGTGCACGCCTGAATTGTTGACGACTAGGACGTCATCAATCCAAATCATAACACCGTCATCAGCATTAGAATAAATTGTCCAATTCCCATCCTCAGGGATCGTCAGCACACCAGTGTGACGTACCGAGAAGTAGTCGGCAAATCGTGAATCAAGACCTGTCCAATGTGTGTTCACCTGAGTATGATCGATGTTAGCCTCAGAACGGAAATGGTTCGGGGCACGGTTTGTGAGATTCGGCATGAAGGAGGAGTTGTAAGACAATCCCTGATTGTCGAAATACTCAGCTAAGAGGCCTGAGGTAATCTCCCCATTTGTCGCCGTGCATGGTGCCGATGAGATACCGAGAGATGCTGCACCATTGCCATTTTTCTTAACGGAATCGTCCCAGTACCAATCGCTCGACTCTCCTACCGATATCGCTGGAGTGGATGCACCCCATGAACGGATACCTGAACTAGTAGAGCCATCCGGAGCATCCAACCCACTGTCTGGTAGTTGATTATCCTCCCAAGAACCATCGTTACTCCCCCATGCAGCATATTGGATCACATCATCGACATTAGTCAGATAGGTTGAGTTCTGATTGAACTGGGTAGGAAAACCAAGGGTACTATTGACCATTTCATCAGCACGATACAGTGCATCATTCCAGAACTGATATCCAGAAGAATTTCGATTTGTAGCTAAATCGAGAACAGTGGTGCCTCTAGAACCGTATGACTCGTTGGCAAGATCAATGAGGCCTAGTGCAGTACTAACATCATATCCAGTCAATCTAGTAACAATATAGAATCCCTGATCAATTCGATTGAATATTGGCACAGGTGTCTCACTATAACTGGAATAATCATCTCCATCAGTGTCCGACCAAGGGCCATACGCATGCTCGGTCCAGTAATTCGCATGAATCGCCGGGGAATACTGCGCAGAATCGATTAGAGCTAGTTCTGAATCAAATGATGCACGTGCATTAGTGCCTCCATTAACCCGAAGTGGAATACCTTTTGTGGTGACGATGTAATTGATTTCGCCACCAAGTGACCGATTCAGTATCATCTCTCGAACTGGATCAGCAAAGAACTCGTCAAACTGCCCTGCATTGATTGTCTCGCTGGTAGGGGTGCTTTCATTGATTAGACGAAAGATTCGTTCCTCAGGAATACCACGAGCCGCAGCGAAAGCTTCGCCTATCAGGACACTATCTATACTTCTGTTATTGATGAGAACTGCAACATCGGAATAATTGGCCCACGTTGTATGATGGAAACCCTCGGGAACTGCAATTGTAGAGATATCCGATAAGGAGCGAGCATATTCAGCCTCATTCAAGGAGTCCGAGGTAGATATTGGTTGAACACATAGTGTCCAAGGATGAATGGCTACGAGGGCCAAAATCAGTAGACTTGTGACCCTCATACTGGACTCCAACTCGATTCAAGAATTGAACCAATCGGGCAATGGTTTCCCTGTAAGGAAATATTCGTGAAAGGATATATAACAAAATTCCTGTTGGCTGGCACGTCATGGACACGCTCATCGTTAGAGATTGTCGCCACGGTCAACTCCGTATCCTGATTGGAGATGTCCTCCGTGTAGAGTGTGATATCTTGGTCACTGGAGCAAACAATCGGCTTTCTGGTCGTGAGGGAATCGATGCGAAAATCCACCAAGCCGCAGGCGAGGAACTTCGCGAAGCTTGCACTCAAATCGCTCGGACCCAGCGCACTCAAAACCTCCAGCCTTGCTCTGTCGGTTCCGCGGTGACAACATCTCCATTCAACCTCCCAGTGCAACACTTGATTCATGTTGTCGGCCCAGACTGTCGCCGCCCAAACCAAGATCAGAATCGTCGAGATCTCCTTGAAAATGCATACAACTCTATGTTTGCTGAGATTGCCGCGACTGAAAACAAGGGAACTGTGGCCTTAGCCCCGCTATCCATGGGTGTTTTCTCCTACCCTCATCGTGAAGGAGCACGTAAGACAATGGAGATTATCCTAGGTGTACTTGATGGCGAAGAAGATCCGGGAATTGACCGGATTCTTCTTGTCACCGATGACAATAACTTCGTAAACAACATGAAAACCGTATACCGTGAAACAGAAGACCAGTTTCCAGGCACCGACATGACCCGAGCATTCCGACGCGGGCTTATCCAGTGAATTTCCTGCACAAGCCGGGAGTCGAACCCGGGTGACGAGATTGGGAACCTCGTATCATAACCACTAGATCACTTGTGCGGGAATCCATGCCAGGTATTCTTCCCACTTGACCTCATCGCTCAGTAGAAAACGAGAATGATTCGGCTCCATTGCCAATGTGGTCTTCAATCGCATCGCGTATAGTAAGGCGGCCCATCGCCACAGCCCGTGCGAGATCAGAAGGTATCGTCGCTCGACCACCAGAAACCTTGCGTGAACGACGTTGAATGTCCCTAATTTCACCATCCGTTGGTCGAACTCTCTGCTTTTCCTTGACTGCATGACCCTGGAGATGGGCAATCCGAAGTGCGGCAGAGGAATGGGCATGCCTAGGCACGCCTACTGAGGTCCGTGCCTCATCCACTCTCTCAACATTCAATGAACGGGCCATACAAGTGTTGATGATTCGATTTGCGAGTGTCTTTGAACCGTTACCAACACGAATCACAAGATCATCATGGTCGATCGCTCTAGCAATATCAATAACTCGATCTACTACACCATCCACCTCTTCGAACTGTTCTTTTCCGAGGATGATGCCGTCACCAATCCATGCGAGTCCGGGACGTGGTCCTGGATCAATGCCGAACAAAAGTAAACGGATAGAACCTTGATGGCTCAATCGATGTACAGCACGCTCAACCGCAAGATGGAATGTATCGATAGTCGCAGGTATACCTGAAGCATCACCACTCATTCCAACCTCAGCAGGAGCCCCCAACCAAGCTGAAACACCAGGAGGAAGAGGGTCTGAAGGGAGCAATTGAATGCAACGTACACCACGACGTTTGAGTTCCGCAAGAACGCGGTACGCCAGTCTGAAATCGCCCGTTCTTACGGCAATCGAACCCACGTAGAATGAAATTATACACGGAAGGATTTGAAGAATCGGGCTTCTCGACCCCTCCGGCGGATGTTTTGAGAGATTGGAAACGTGTCTGATAGTGCCAATAAACACCGAAGGGATTAGGTTAGCAGGTCGATGCGGCAAAGGATGGGTGCAGGTTCACAATACGAACGAGAACTCCGCAAGGTCCTCGCTGGATCCCCGGATGGTGTTCGAGCTGTAATTCGATCCTGTAGCGAAGAAGAAAGAGCATTGGCTCGCCTTGTGATAGAGCGTCCCTTCCTCGTGGTGAGAGCTGCTGGAAGTGGAATTGAGGGAAGTGGGGATTTGCTTGCTCTAAGGGGTGACATATGTTTTCCAATTGAGGTCAAAACTAGCAAACACTCTACACTGTACCTCAATGGACGACTCCGAGCACAATACGAAGCGTTAGAGGAAATCGGTCAA
>DAYJ01000117.1:0-669 GCA_002506875.1 Euryarchaeota archaeon UBA40
TGAGAGACAGATTGACGCAGTCGCAGTCAAGGCCCCAGTTTTCCCATTCATAAAGCTCAGAGGGCTAGACCCGGCGCCCGGGCCAGAGATGAAATCCACAGGAGAGGTGATGGGCTCACACAAATCTCCTGCCGCTGCCTATCTGAAAGCAAGGATGGCTACAGAGATACCAGTCCCAACCCATGGAGGCGTGTACATTACAGTGAAGGATGCAGACAAACATTCGATCATACCCCTCGCTGAGGAGCTGCATTCAATGGGATTCGTCATACACGCAACGCATGGAACTGCCTCTGTACTTCGGGAGTCCGGGGGCCTGCCCACCAATACCGCCTACAGGATAGCTGAACAGGGTTCGCCAGACGCGTTAGACTTGATGCGCCAAGGAAAGATCCAACTGATCATCAATACGCCTACTGGTTCCGGGGGCACGATACTCGATGGAAATATGATGAGAAGACTCGCCGTCGAGCTAAACATCCCCTTTGTAACAACACTTTCAGGTGCAAAGATGGAAGTTAAGGCGATATCTGAATTGATCAAGGGAGTACCTGAGCCGAGGAGTCTGACAATTGGGACCGTCTAAGCCAGGAAAAATAACTCTGACAACTCTTTACGATCACATTCTACCATTAATGTGGAGGCCTTGGGCCCGTTGCTTCTTCCGAT
>DAYJ01000117.1:1055-2072 GCA_002506875.1 Euryarchaeota archaeon UBA40
CATGGAATCAGCAATCAAAGATCCTATGCTTGAATCGCTCCATTCACATTCTTTGAGTTGACTCCCAAGATGCCTTATGAAAGCAATTTGTGCACTATCAAGTGAATCTACCATTGCGCGATCTGCAATTTTCGATATCTCTATGCGGCTTTCTTCGGGAAAGTGCTTTCCATTAATCCAAGCCCGCATCTTTGATAGACGTAATTTCAAAGCCTCAGAAGGGTATCCTGAAAGATGCCCGGATTTTCGTAATGATTCCCACACAAGCTCGTCCTCGGATCTGATTTGCGCTAAAAGTGAAAGGTGTCTGAATGGAACCTGTCCTGCCTCAATAGGCACATCTCTCGCAATTTGGCTCAGTCTGAGTGCGCCACGTGCCGTAGCCGCTGCCACTTGCTTCCGTCGAGGTTCGTCATCTCGAACAACGGGAGGGGATTTCACAAGTCTTTCATATTCATCTGCTGTTTCGAACAGCATATTCCCCGTATTGAAGTCGATGTGCTTGGACATCTTCGTTCTGGCAATCATGTACCTTACAATCTCTGGAGGGACGATTTCTAGAGTTTCCATTGGACCAATCGTATTGCCGCTGGAACTGGACATGGGTCCCATGCCTTTGATCTGTATCCATTCATAGACCATTTTACTGGGAGGCTCATGGCCCAAGAGACGTGATATCGGTATTCCTGTGTCATATGAGCCGCCTGCTGAGCCATGGTCCTTGCCAGCCGGCTCACAGGTTATGCCATGAAGGCCCCACCGAGCAGCCCAATCAACCCTCCAAGGCATCTTTCCGTCTGCTTTCCTTATGTCTGACTTTCCTTCCACGCCGTGCCTATCCTTCCAAAGGACATATGGCCGATCATACCCTGTCACCTTGACTCCATCGAGGCTACCATCGGATCCAAGAGGATTGTATGGGAACCAATATTCATCGAGATCCCTGCCGGATATGGTTTCTATGATGCCCCTTATCTCATCACGCTTCTCGATAGCGGAATGTATTCTGTTCTCCAA
>DAYJ01000117.1:2467-3327 GCA_002506875.1 Euryarchaeota archaeon UBA40
GAAGGGATCTAGAAAATGGTCAGCATAGCTTCCTAGCGAAGCATCTGGCTTTCCATCAACCCCTGGGGCTGGTATGAATGCAAGAGGATGGCCGATATACTGCTCATAAGAATCATCGAGAAATGAATACACTCTCCTCAACGGATCCATGCTGTCTACGATGAATATGTATCTCGATTCGACGCCTCTGTCTAGGCAGCCTCGATGTATCATTTCCGCCGAAAGAATCTCTCTCAGATGGCCTATGTGGAAACTTCCAGATGGAGTTATCCCCGATGCCACCGTCTGTGGTCCACCTCTCTCTGAGAGGACTCTTGCAGCATGATCCGCCCAGTGCATGTGTGCCTTCCTCAGATTCTAGCGGCGCGAACAAGGGCTCTCAGGGGGACGCCATCGATCTCATCCATCCAAGTCTTGTTCACTAGTACAAGACAGAGTACAACTTCAGCACCAGCATTAGTGAGGTGTTCGATGGTCTTACGCATTGTCAAACCCGACGAAACAACGTCGTCTATAACAACGACTCTTTTGCCTTCTACGCCTGCAAAAACTTCTGACAGGTGCCCACCTTCCTCTTCGCTGATACTACGAGCCACACTAAATTCAAGATCCATCCCAGAAGCTATGCATGTGGCAAATGGTATGCCGTTGATGGAAATACCAACTATTGAGTCAACCTCGTCCCCTATTTCTTCCACCATTATGTCTGCGAATATTTCTGAGACAGCTTCGATCCTCTCGCCCTTGACAGCTATCGATCTCCATCCGACTCTGATGTCCGCAGGATGATCCTCAACTGGCTGCTGACTGGAAGATAACCATTGGATCGTTGTCTGGGATAAAGAGAGCTCATCAGCGAT
>DAYJ01000088.1 GCA_002506875.1 Euryarchaeota archaeon UBA40
CCTCCCTTGAAGTAGGGTCCAACAGGAACTGCGAAAACCACGAACATGTATTCATCTGCGGGAGCCACCCCGAGTCGTGCGCTGCTGCCGAATATTATTGGTCGAATATACAACTCGCCCCTTCCATTAGGTGGGACCCATCTTCTATTCTCCGTGGCTACTCTCCTGACCACGTCAACAAACATCTCCTCTGGAACCTCTGGCATGACTAGCCTTGCAGACCCATCGGCCGCTCTTCTAGCATTCATCTCGGGTCTGAACAGAGTAATCCTCCCGTCAGGAGCCATTCTTGCTTTCATCCCCTCGAAGAGGCCCTGCCCATAATTCAGCACACAAGCAGCCGGTGTGAGAGTGAGGGGCTGGAAGTCCATCATCTCCCCTTCACTCCAACCATCTTCCCATGTGCCATGGGCTACAAACATCCTATCAGTCTCCGTAAAAGAGAATGTTAGAGCATCCCAATCAATCGGTGGGAGGGAACTCTCCGCCGAGGCCATGAGGGGAGGTCGCACAAAGAAGGCATTCAACGCTTCCGGCGATAAGCTAGTTTGAGCGAGTAACGCTGCAAGCATTGAATCACAACCCCTCCATCCGGACCCATGGGACGTGCCACGTGGTCCGATGATCTTTGCATCGTTTCAGGCGATAACCGTTCGTGGGGCGATTCGAATACCGTGGTCGAATTATGGTGCAGATCAAAACAAGGTCACTCGACACTCCTCCTCGTCAATGGTCTGAGGCCATACATCGAGATATCTCCGAGAGACAAGGGATGTAGCGGCACCGAAGAAGAAATCAAACAGGTCCTGGCGATTTCTACAGTCACCGACATCCGTCCTCCTGTGATGAAATGGACATCCCAAGGGGAAGCGCCACATTGGAGAGTGATGGTCCGCGATACCACTGTAGTCAGCCGTCTAAGAGAGCGACTACGCGAAGATTGGAGAGTTACCAGTGCAGATATCCAATTCCACAAAAGACTCATGCTTGACCTAGATCTAGGGCCGCATATCCGTGCTAAAGGCCAGATACTCCATGCAGATGCCAGGGCACCGGAAGAAGCCAGAAAGCTCTTCTCAGAGTCTGAATATGCTCTTGAGAACATAATCCGAGTGGGGGGAAGAGGACTCTACCCGGTAGACATCGTGATGTCTTGCGAGGCAGAGGATCTTGAGACATGCGAACCATTTCAGACGCCTTTCGTGACTCTTTCGATAGATCTTGAGACTAGTATAGCGACAAATGAAATCCTCTGCGCAGCCGTTGTCATAGACAGAGCGGGTGAACGTACAGAGCACGTCTACAGGGGTGATGAGAGGACAGAGATCCTTGAGCCGATATGCCAACTTGTGAGGGAACAAGATCCTGATATTGTCACTGGATACAACATAGATAATTTCGATTTACCACGTATCCTAGAAAGAACCGAGGCACTGGCCAAGAAAGATGAGAGGCCAGATCTGTTCGGTTGGGGAAGGGTCCCCTTCGATGAGAAATCGAGAAGAATCATCCCGAACAGAGGTCAGAATCGTACTTGGAACATCTCCGGAAGAGTCCCAATGGATGCATGGTGGCAGGTTCGTCAGACCTTGAGGCCAGAACGAGAATCACTTCGTTTTGTAACTGCCTTGATTTGGCCAGAAGACGAGGATAGGAGAAAACTCGATGTCGACTCTAGCCGTATGGATGAAGAATGGGCTTCGAGGCCGGAAGAGGTGATTCGTTACTGCCTCAGAGATACACACCTGCCGCTCGACATTCTCCAGCATCTCCAATCTGTACAGCAGAAGGAAGCCCTTGCAGCCGTAGCTAGAACCAGTTTCTCAACTGCGGCCACAGAGACCACAAGTCAGTGGATCGACTCTCTCGTGATACGATTAGCAGATCGAGAAAACGTTGCAGTACCCACAACCCGTCAGGGGCGAAGAGGCGAACAAATAGCCGGAGGATATGTGCATGAGGTCGAACCGGGACTCAGGTCATGGGTAGCAGTTCTTGATTTCAAATCGATGTATCCGTCGATTATGATATCCAATAACATCTGTTCGACGACCTTAGTGGACAGTGCCTTCCATGAGGATATGGAAGATGATTTGGTCTCGCCCTCCACGGGAACAAGATACAGATCGCACAAGAACAGAGCGGGCCTCGTTCCAAGGTTGCTCTCTGACCTCATGGATCAGCGAGATCAATACAAGGCCGAAGCCAGAAAAGCCAGGAACGAGGGCGATGAGCAGGCTGCTTTTCTGAATGAAAGGCTACAGTTCGCAGTCAAGATACTAATGAACTCATTCTACGGCGTCTTCGCAAGTGCATTCTACCGCTTCACCCACAAGGACATCGGTGCAAGCATCACAGAATGGGCGCGTCATAACATCCGATCAATAATATCAGATCTCGGAAACGACGGCTATGAAGTGGTATATTCAGACACAGATTCAATCTTCGTTCGTACGAGGGGGCTCGACAACGCACCAATAGACAAACCAGACGAGTCCGAAGACAGCTTTGCTCTTTGGTCGCAAGCAAGGAGTGAGACAATTAATTTTGGACGCAGACTCGCAGAGAGATACTCCAAAGAGGGTGCTGAACTTGAATTCGAGACAGCCATGTCCGCATTTTTCTCTCATGGGGCTAAGAAGAGGTACGTTGGAAGAGTTGTATGGCCAAGAGAAGAGATGCTAATTCGGGGCTATGAAGTTAGGAGGACGGATTCATTCAGACTGCTAACCACGACAATGACCATGCTCTTCGAGCATATCCTGCAAGGAAAACAGGAGTCCGCCGTCGATCGAACGAGAAAGGTCATCGACAGAGTCCGAGGAGGCGATATCGACACCGCCGATCTCGTCATCAGTCGCTCATGTAAGGGAAAATGGAACAAGAGGGAGAGCAAGTGGGATTTCAGCGTATACAAAAATGAAGACGGCCTCCCATACGTAAGAGCAGCAAAACAGAGGATAGAAAGAGGCCTTGGGTTCACTCCGGGAATGAAAGTTGGCTACGTCGTGTCGAATGCCAAGTCATCACCCATGCAAGTCAGCGCG
>DAYJ01000075.1 GCA_002506875.1 Euryarchaeota archaeon UBA40
GATGGTTCAGATGTCCCACCTACTCCGTCCCATGATGCAAATTTACCTTCCATGATGAATGCATCATCTGAAGATAGAAAACCGATTTTCTTGTTATTGATATATCGCTCTATACCGGGATTATCCATCTCCCAGTTAGGGAAAATATCGTCCAACTCATCTAATTCGCGGCCCCAGAGTATACCTCCGGACATATTCTTAGCTCCGACAGGTTCACCTCTATCGACGACTAGAATACGGTCACCCTCAACGCCTTCCTTGAGTAGTTGTGCAGCACATGCCATGCCAGCCATTCCACATCCGATGATGATTACATCGAAGTCCGCTTCTTCGCTCATGCGCCCCCTCCATTGCTAACCAATTGAAACCTGTCTTTGAATGTCTCCCTACCGTCCATAACAAACGAAGTTTGGGTTCTTAATTCAGGAACGGATAAGTCCCCTACGTTCGAAGTAGGTCCGATGGAGAGGGTCGCTACTGCGCCGGCAAAGGCAATCTTGTTTGGTGAACATGCAGTTCTCTATGGTGCCCCAGCAATCGCGGTGGCAGTGGATTTACGCGCCAAGGTGGCCTTGAATGACGCTGATGAATGGAGACTGAATGGTCAACCTTTAGATCCATCAGAGAATCCACACCTTTCCTCCCTTATTCGTTGGGCATCTGCGGAAAATCGTCCGCAAGATATTCACGTCGTGAGCGAGATTCCAATAGCATCTGGTCTCGGTTCATCTGCGGCTCTATGTGCATCTATTGGGGCACTTTTGGAGGGAACTCCTAGTTCGAAGGAACGCATTGCTAGAGCCGCACATAGTTCGGAAGTAGAAGCGCAGGGTGGTAGAGCCAGTCCAGTGGATACAAGTACAGTTACTCTTGGAGGGGCCGTGGTTGTCAGCAATGATCAATGGCCAGGGATTGAACACTGCTGGGATGTCGATTTGAGTGGTCCAGATGGGGATCGTCATTGGGCGATTCATTCACTTTCTTTGTCTCCTCAATTGAAGTCCATACCCCTTGTTATCGGCTCTACTGGAAAGGGATCATCTACGGCGAAGATGGTCGCTAGTGTGGCTGCTCGTATGCACGAGAGCGACTTTCGCGCATCTATGGATCGTTTGGTCACTTGTGCTGAAGATTCAATTCACTTGCTGTTGGAGGGGGATCCAATTTCTATCGGTGAGGCCATGAATAGATGCCATGCTCTCTTACGTGAAATTGGAGTATCATCACCTGAGATTGAGGCTTTGATTGAAGCAGCCTTACCTTACAGCCTAGGTGCGAAGATGACGGGAGCCGGCGGCGGCGGATGTATTCTTGCATTGACACAAGATCCCGATTCTTGCGCCCATGCTATTCGATGTGCTGGTGGAGAGGCCTTCATCACAACAATGGGTGCAGAAGGTGTCCGAATCGAGAATTTCAGCGAAAATCTGTGAGGATGGCATTGCACTTCTGTTTATATACTGTTGATAAAGTCGCAACTCCATGAGTGATGAAGATCGCCTTGTTGTTGTGAATGTCGTTGCGAGCACCCGTGTAGCTGAGGAACTCGATCTCCCTGAGATCGCAATCGAACTCAATTGTGAGTATGAGCCTGAGCAATTCCCTGGTGTTGTCTATCGCGTGACAGATCCTCGACTTGCAATTCTCATGTTCCGTTCAGGTCGCGCCGTGTGCACTGGAGGGAAGAACGAGCAGAATATTCACACTGGTATTGAGCGCATGATTAACGATTTGCGCGCAGCAGACATTGTGACTTGGGATCTCGCAGATGTGAAGATCGAAGTTCAGAATATGGTTGCTACCTACGCTCTTCACTATCCTGAGGATTACGATGCACTTTCCAAGGATATCGATCAGCGCATGAAGGTCGTCAAGGACCCGGGCCACAAGGACTCCAATGATGGCGGATGGCGCGCACCTACTCCTGAAGAGGTCGAGATGGATGAAGCAGAATCTCCGATTCAACCACTTCCTGCTGGTGAGCCTCTGGCAGGACTACCTCGCCACCTAAACCTCAATCACCTCACCTTCCACTTGCCCTTCGATAGGGTCGAGTATGAGCCTGAGCAATTCCCCGGTCTAATCTACAGAATCGATTACCCAAAGGTCGTTTGTCTCATCTTCGGAAGTGGCAAGATGGTGATTACTGGGGCGCGTCATAAGGATGAGATTCTGGAAGCAATCGAGTTCATCAAGGACGAGCTCGCAGATCTCCTTTACGAAGATTGAACTGCACTCTGAGCAGGCGCATGTTTGATACACAGCCGCGAGGCTGTTGGTGCATGGTCCGTGCATCATCGATGGGTGTCGTCCGCTCGCTTCTCCTAGTGAGCCTACTCGTAACTTCAACAACTCTCATTGCTTGGAGCCCCTCCCAACCGCTAGATGAAATCGATGACGGTCTCAACGTAGTAGGGCTTCGATCGGGTCAAGGCGTCGTTGATGTACCAGAGTGGGCTATTGGTGATACTTGGACATATGATGCATTTTTCGATGTTCAGGACTTGATTGCTTCTGGCGCACCAGGGTCAAATGTGGGTACCTTACGAGGTACTTTAACGAAGGAAGTAATTGATACTACAATAATGATGATTGAGAACCAATCTTCCATTGTTTATGTAGTCGAATCTACAGGAACTTTCCAGAGAAATGGAATTTCTATTGTTACCGATGCAGCTACTGTTTCAGGTGATCTCAGAGTAGCATTTGAATCCGATGAATTGGTGAGAGCCTCAGACCTTGGTCAAATAACCTATAATATGGAACTCGATGTTGATTTGCGCAATATCCCTTTCCCCATTAGTCTCGTAACAGGTTCAACTCTAGATTTAGCTGATATTACAATTGGAACCCAGTATTCGCCACCCAAGGAACATTATGACTTTCCTATGGCTGTTGGAGAATATTGGAATACAACTCTGACGACTAGCACCACTTGGTCTGGTTCAGTATACCAAAATCTCTTCGAATTACCAGACGATTCTGCAGAGCAAAGTAGGGAATCTCACGGAATTACATCCGTTGGAAACCCTGGAGTAGGTTATAGTGGATGTGCAACGTCTCTTAATGCAACATCATTCAATTCTACCTCTGGAGATATTACTGGATTCCGTTGGTATTGTCCTTCTGCTAAAGGAGAAGCTTGGTGGCATCAAGAAATTGAATTGGGTCTCCAAATTGATTTCAAATTATTGACTTATACTCCTGCTTCACGGGATCCAGTTATTTCAGTTGAAACCGCATTCCCTGCATGGCCTCTAAATACTGATATGGGCGCATGGGTGAATTTAACCGACCCT
>DAYJ01000001.1 GCA_002506875.1 Euryarchaeota archaeon UBA40
TCGTATCCTCATCAACACGAGGCGTCCCCTCAGAGATTGCTTCCTTGAATGAATCAACTGATTCTAGGGGCATTCCTGCCTCAACCGCCTTCCGTGCAAATGAATCGGCCCATACTCGATGGTTGGACAAATTTCGGTTCTCCCCCCCAAGCGCATTTGCGAATATGACGCCTGTGCGTGCCTTCGGGATCTCAGAACGGGGATTCTCTCCGAGATAGCCCGCATCCTCCAGAGCAGCAGCGGATACACTGACGGCCCACTGTTGACTGAGATCTATCTGAGTCAATGAACCGGGGGGGACGCGCCATCGTCGCCAATCGAACTCAAACCCCTCAACGAAGCCCCCGATCTTAGAATAGGTCTTGCCTTCAGGGACATTCTTTGGCCCCCCCTCAACCCAATGATCTGCAACCACCCAACGATGCTCAGGAACTTCTCGAATAGACACATGTGTATCAATCACATTTTGCCAGAATGTCTCAGCATCAGGTGCATCAGGTAGGATTGCCCCTACTCCGATGATTGCAATTGGCTCAAACGGATCCTGAGGGGATTCATCGAGGGACATATCTTCACCTCAATCGTTGATGCTCTCCGGCACCATAGTGACGCTGTAGCCACAATCCACATGCAAAATCTGTCCTGTGACTGCACCACTCAATGGGCTCGCGAGCCACACAGCGGCTCCAGCTACATCCTGTTGAGTGGTATTCCTGCGCAATGGTGAGTTTCGTTCCACGTGATCAAGGATACGATCGAAACCAGGAATCCCTCCGGCGGCTAGAGTCCGAATCGGCCCGGCAGAAATCGCATTGACACGATGACCATCTTCTCCAAGGCGAGCGGCGAGTTCCCTGACCCAAGACTCTAGAGCAGCCTTTGCGACACTCATTATCCCATAATTGGGCACATAACGAGTGCTTGCAGCATATGTTAGAGTGATAGTAGAGGAATCAGGATTCAGGTGAGGAACTGAATGGCGCATCAGGCGCTGCAGGGAATGGGCACTCACCCTCATTGCAAGATCGATGGAATCCATCTCGTTGAACAACATGTGACGATCGAAGGTGTCCCTTGGAGCAAATCCGATTGCATGCACCAGGATATCGGCCTTCGCACCAGGTGATTCCTTCTGCCATTCATCGAAGAACTCCTTTGTCTGCTCATCACTGGCAACATCACAAGGATAGAATGCCTCGATGGCATCCAGTTGATCCTTCAACTGGAAAAGGCGACTTCGATAACGTGGCTGGAATCCTAGAATAAGCCTACACCCCGCTTCAGCAAGCCGCTGGCAAATTGCCCAAGCGATGGAATCTTCAGAGGCGACCCCGAATACAAGTGCTGTCTTACCCTCTAGTTCCAACATGGAATCGAACGACACCCCCCAATTTCACCATAGGGAGTACCGAAGCCATATGACCGTTGCCGACGGTTGGGTAGGCAATCACCGACATTCGCCATAGAGTGTATCAGGCCAAACTCTGTGCAACATCCACAGTAGATCTGCAACACTAGCTCGATTCCAACCCAAGCCGCCTTCCGAGACAGGCATCTGGAGGTAGCGACCCAACTCGTTGGTTCTTTTAGGGAGCGTTTTCGGACCAAGAACGGCTCCAGGCCGCCTTGGATCATCAAGATAATCGGTCTCCATGAGGAATGGTGTCATATCCTGTACAGCCAATTCTTCCTCAATTAGGCTCAATGCAATACCACGGATAGATTCCTTTCCCATACTGACTGTAACTGGCAAGCCAGAACGGAACGACTCGGTGACATTCGATGGAGCGTAATGCCGAAGAGTGAACTTAAGGGGGAGGCCCGCAGAATTACGAATCTGATCGATCTCGGCAAAGGTACGATCTGCCCGATCTTCCACATGGAGTTGAACCGGACACGACCTCTTTGAGCACCTATGAAGGACCTCATGGAGCATCTGATTTGCCGCATCCCAAACCTCATCTTCAACGGGGAAATGTGGACGACCTACCTCGCCTACTGCAACACTATCTCCTGACTCAAAGTAATCAAGAGCAACATCGACAGCATCAAGATGAAGTTTAGTCGCGGCTTCTATCCCGATCGAAGGTATCTGATGCACCCAAGTCACTGGATGTGGCCCAAGCACTACTTGCACCTTAAGGCCGACAGAATCGCGTACCTCATCCGCCATCGCAAGAGTATCTAGATATGCTGCATGGATAGCATCCATGGTGGTTGGCAAGCATTCGAAATTCGGCTTATGAACGAGGATTATCCGCGTACCACCTGAACGATGGAAATCATGCGCCGCATCGAGGAATCTGCCCGATCGGTCGAGATGAAGATGACCATCTGTGATTGGACCTGTCCATTCAGTCCCCGACCAGAATCGCTCAGGGCTCTGGAGACCTTCTGCTGACATGTAGTCCACTCAAGTATAGAGGCGGGAACGTTCAAATCGACGCGCCCAGAACTCGGCGGCTCGCTCAGAAATTCGGCGACTGAGAGAGTCAAGGAAAATGGTTCTACCATTACGGAAAACGAGAATTTCAACCTCATGATCCATGTCAGCGATACGAATCGCATCGAGTCGAGCCTCATAGCGTGCCTCTGAGATGCTCTTGATTGCCTTCTCAAGATCGACCCCTGCCGGCATATCACAACTAGCAGTCATTGGTCCGAACTCGGTGCGAAGGCCACTATCAGATTCTCCAAGACCAAGAAGAAACTCCGAAACTGCCATCCTAGCAAGATCTTCCTTGACTGCTCCATGGACTGTGATTGTTCCCTTCGATGAATCGATCAGAAGAATGTATGGAGGCTGACTCATCTGCTTGACAACAAGATTTCCAGACAATACGGCTCTTGTTTCCTTAACCAATCTCTCATCATCCAATACGACAGAGGTGCGATATCGGAACACTTGGTTCTCAACAGTAATTGTAGGGCCAGCCATCATTCCTCCTCCATGGTGAAGTCCTCGGACTCTGGCATACTACCCAAGGCCTCGAGGACCTCCGGGAGCCTCACCTGAGGGACCGGGACAAGCATGACCTTGGCGTCTCCATCATCAACCTGTCCATCCAAATCATCTCTCAATTGACTCAAAGCACCCCTAAGTCGGGCCGCGAGGCGTACATGGAGAGCGCCCAAAATATCCTTCGGTACGGATTCCATCTCATTACGCCACCACGCTGCTTGTAGAGATGCGGCAATATGGAACGAAATATGATCAGTAGACGGCGGCTCCATTGCAATAGCCTTCGCCATTTTCATCACTCGACGATTTGCTCCAATCGCTCGGAGAAGGCTGCGGGTGCGGGTTCTTGAGTCGGCAATCAACAAGGTCATATCTACCCAACTTGAATCATCAAAATTGGGTTCAATACACCAGATACGTCGCCCCTCAGACCTAGCATACTGGAGGAGTTTGTAGGGTACTGGATCAGGAAAGCAAGCAATATCCGGATCATCCAGAGTAACCATCTCCTTGACCACACGACCAGATGGACCTAGATTCGCAATCATAGCATCACGGACAATGCCCGGAGAATCTGCCTCCTCCCTACGCTGGTCACTCCACAGAGCGAGGTCTTCAGTTGACGCGATTAGAGACAATCCAGACCATTCCACCTCCTCTGCAGAATCCACAAGAGGACAGTATGGAAGGAATCGGATGATACCACCATCAGGGTCTTGCCAGTCGACTGCCCCCCAGGTGAGCAGGGGGGCTGGCTTCATGGGACTCGGCTCACTGATTCTGCTCGGCAAGCCAGTCGCGCAACTGATCGATAGACCAGCCCATGTCGAAGTAGCCCTGGATTGTATTCTCATCCCAGAAAGTGAACTCCTGTAGAGCACGCTCCATCTCTGTCAACTCAGCCGTAGGAGGTCCACGACCAGGCGGGCCACGACTCGGTGGACCACGGGATTTTAGTGGAGCGACCGCTTCACCCTGTGGCAAGAAATCATCATCCTCAACGTAATCATCTTCATCATCGCCTCCACGCCCCGAGAGCACAACAACAGCGACCACGATGCCGATTAATATGAGAGCTAAGAGAGCAACTAGTCCAATCATCGCACCACTGAATCCACTCTGTTCATCGGATTCCATAGATACCACGAATGTTGTGGATTCATCAAGGAGGTCTCCGGTCTCATTGTCTACCAACTGATACTGGACGTTTACCAGAGGAGTTGGGAAGTCACCCATCTTGATGCGCCAATCAGTCGTTTCACCAGGCTGAATTACTGGTGAGCTAACAGGAGTTGTAGACTGGGTAGTTCCGCTAACCACTGTAACTACCTTTCCAGAAAACGAACCTGGCTTGTTCCCAGTATTCTGAATTGTAACAATGATCTCCATCGCTTCACCTACAGCAGGTGTCGAATCAGAGAGAAGGACGTTTTGAATCTCAAATGATGCTGATTCATACACGACATTGAAGTTACCGCCATCGAAGGCGTTCTCATAGGTCCCGCCTCCAATCAAGGCATTACCAGCTGAATCTGTTCCTGAAATCCAGAATCGAAGCTCGACACCTGAAAGATCTGCAGGAAGTGTAGCATTCCATAGATTCACACAATTGACTGAAGCCCGGACTGGGTTGTTACCACTGAAAGTCATCGGAACAGAGAAGTGAGACATCTCAGGGAATGCTTGGTAGAACTCAGTCCAGTTACCGCCATCCTTGAAGTACATCCAGTTGAGGTGGATATCACCCTCAAGGAGTCGTTGACGCTCTGCGACAAAGGCCTTTACAGACACGCATTCGAACTGAGTTGAAGACAAAATACCGGCAGGAATTTCGACTGAGTCACCGTCTGAAATTTCCCATGAACTCAACTGAGTAGCACTAGGGGCCTCGCTATCCACATTAACATAGAATACACTGTCCACGGATTGGGTTCCATCCGTTGCACCAGAGGGTAGACCAACAAGAGAGAAGGTGAAGGTAAACTCATTCGTCTGTGTCGGTGCAGGGTGTAGAATATCGAAGGTCCCATTATCAAACGGATATTCGAAAACCTGAGACCCAGCGAAAATGTACCCCTTGACATTGTCAGGGTCTGCCTGCTGTTGCTCGATGCGTAGCGTCAAGGGCACCTGCGGGTTAATCACAATGCCATCAGAAAGGCGTTGAGAAAACGCATACTCGCCGGAGATACGAAGCATGTCTCCTGGATAAACGAAGCCAGATTCCCTAGCCCCAACACTCGGCGTGATGTAGCCAATTGTATCCTCGATAGTGAAGGACGAGCGATCTAACTTGAAGTCGTCCGAATAGGACACCTTCTGGACATAGTTTCCAGCCCCACCAGAGGTGGTAGTCCAACCTCCGTTGTTGGGGTCAAAGTCAGTGACTTCTACAACTGGTGTTCGAACTCCATTAAGTGTGGTAACAGACCACTCGAACACAATAGGAATATCGAGGATAAATTGTGTCTCAAATGGGTCGAGGAGGATGCCACCATCCAGGCGACGCATCTCTGCACCCTGTCCATCCTCAACCAGATCGAGAACCTGAATCCAATCGCTATCCGTCCATGCAGTATCGTTCGATGGAGTGTAATGAATTACCATGTCACCTGCATTAATTGGATTGAGATTAATGCGAACCTCTGCAATATCTCCCCAACCGTTCGGATCTGCCCCTTGAACGCGCAAGTGGTAGGTATTGCCTGCGTACATCGTAGTGTTCG
>DAYJ01000078.1 GCA_002506875.1 Euryarchaeota archaeon UBA40
GGACCAAGAGGGCCACCTGCTGGACCACCTAAGGATAATGATTCCAAATCTGATTCGTGAAGTGATGACGATGAGAGAAGCTGTCATTGAAGTATGCAGCGGGGATACAGCATTCACAATTGTACCTCCTGAAACCATCTCTTGCAACATGGATGTAGTAACTGAGAGGATAGAAAATGCAGGTTTCATCTGTAAGTTGAAAAGTCGATTCTGCCATGTATTCGAAGGTGATTACGAGCTCACTCTATACCCTTCTGGAAAGTTACTGTTACGTGCTGAAGATATCGAGGAAGCGCGACGTATTGCGTCTCTTCATCTAGATATCTGGCTCGCAGATTGAGGTTCAAGCATGTTTCATCCAGAACTCCTCAATCGAATCAAAAATGCGCTCCCGATTGTCTATCCAACGTCAACTCTCCCAGCGCTTGGTGTAATCCCAACTAAGGATGGATTGAACAATATCTTTGAACTCAAGAAAAGAGATAATCTGAAGATTGTGAGCATTGCAGTCGCAGAATTCAACCAAGTGGCTAATCTCGTACAAATTCCGTCTTATCTCGAAGATTTCCTAAACAGTTTTTCACCAGGATCGATTACAACGATCCTTGAAGCAAATGAAACACTAGATTCTCGTCTAGGGGGAAATTGGATCGCCATACGAAAGGTGGCTCATCCAACGGCTAGGAATTTGTTGGAGGCCGTGGGTCCGCTCACAGCGACGTCGGCGAATCTTTCAGGAATGGGAGTCGAGAACCACTGCAATGAAGCAGCAGCAGCATTGGGCCTCCCCTCGCAAGCTGCTATCTCTGAACTATGCCCTGGAGGTGAACCCAGCACATTGATACGTTGCCCCGCATTCCTTTCTTTGACTGACGGGCAGAGCCTAGAGATTGTGAGGGAAGGAGTCGTTCGTTCTGAAGAGGTGGTAGACAAATGGAAGGCCCTGAACTAAAGCGTTGGAGAAACGCCGGAGCTGTTGCGCGCCGCACTCTCAATCACATCTCAGAAAGTATGGAAGCTGGCATGACATGGCACAGCGTCATCGAAAGCTCTGAACGCTACATACGTCGACATGGAGGGAATCCAGCGTTCCCCTGTACCCTATCTGTCAACAATATCGCTGCTCATTTCACTACAGACCATACACTTACTCCACCCGAAGGTGTTGAAGAGATGATTCTCCACAAAGGAGACCTCGTTAAGCTAGATATTGGAGTCCATGTCAAGGGGGCGATCGCCGACAATGCTATCACAATCGAGATTGGAAACGGCGGAAACCACACTGATCAGATACGTGCCGCAAAAGAAGCACGGGATGCATCAATCGAAAAGATGCACCCTGGGACACCTTGGCATGAAGTAGGAGCTGCGGCTGAACAGGTAGCCATTGATGCTGGTTTCCAACCAATTCGAAATCTCTCTGGACACCAATTAGAGAAATTCAACTTACACGCGGGTGTAAGTGTCCCAAGCCATGCTTGTGGACCAAATCATCAAGGATATCGAGGCGTTGTACCTTCCGGCGGTATCTTCGCAGTTGAACCTTTCAATACTACTGGATCAAGTGGTATGGTCGAGAATATGTCTCCAAGGAACTCTTCAAACATCTACCGTGTTACTGGAAATGTCGAAATTCGTCGTGCGGTTGCGAAGAAGAAACTTCGTCCGTTGGGTGCAACTATGGCACGTTATATCGAAGAAAGATACAACACCTTGCCCTTTGCCGAACGTTGGGCTTACCCATTGTTGGGGAAACCCTTCCCGGATGATGATGAGGAAAGTCATCAGAGGAAGTGGAATAATCTAGTGAAAAAATTGCAAGATATACGATTCCTTGAGACTTACGCTGCTCTACGCTGCGCAGATGGAGGCACTGTGGGACAGTACGAACATACTGTTCACATCACAGATGGTGGACCTGAAATCATGACATTACCCTGATTCAAATTCTATCCGAACCATTATACCTCCCCTGCCCTCATACAATACCGTACAGGGACCTGAAGTTTCGTAGAGTGCATCCCATCCCCTCGCGTTGTCCTTCTGCCCTGTACACCAAAAATGACGGGTCGGCAGACATGATCCGTCGACTCTACAAATAGAATGCTCCAAAATTCGTGTCCGATAATAGATATTTTTCGATTCAAAACTGTTGCTAATGAGTGAAATATGGGTGCAATATAGAGAGACGTCTTTCATTTCTAAACATAGTCAAAGACGATTCATGACGGCAGACAGATTAATATCAATGAGCGTTATGGGCAAGATGCCCCCTCCAAGCGTTGGGGCAGAGGACAAAAACATGAATATGAACAAGAACAACAAGAACGATGAGGCTGTGAGCCCCGTCATCGCAACCATTCTAATGGTCGCGATCACGGTCGTGCTAGCAGGCGTACTATACGTCTGGGCCAACAGCCTAGCGAGTGACCAACCAGATGCAGCAAGCCTGAACAACTTCGATGCATCGGATGCAAGCGCCGCTATGACTGCCGGGGACGATGACACAATGCTACGCATGTCATGGACCTACGCCGACGAGGACCTTAACTGGGCTTTCGTGAGCTTCAAGCTCGAAATTGGCGACAATGTCTACGACTGTGAAGTCGAAGCAAACGCAGCTGATGGCGACGAGTGCATGATTAAGCAGAACGGCGGCGATTCGGACACCCAGTGGGAATCCGACGAGATCGTCTTCATCCACGAGTACAACACGGACATCTGCAGCGCTCAGTGCACTGTAGAAATCACCGTCCAGTACAACGGCCAGGTCCTATCCGGGACTCCATCCGTTCCTGTCGCTTAATCGCGATAGAATCGTTCTGATGACAATACTGCCGAATTGACGGCACAGATACATCCCTTGGCCTCTGGGATTGGCTTCGCGCCTTTCCCAGGGGTCAGAACTCTTTTTTTCTCTGACTCCATTTGAGCAGGGCATCTCTGTTTGTCTGAGTTGGCTCCCAGATAGCAGCATTACGCCGAATGATGCGATCAAGATAAACTCGCATCAAGATAGATTGGCCACGAAGGTATGATTTGAGCGTTCGACCCAATGGGATCCAATCGCCAAGCAAGTATACGATTATGCCCAATGATGACGTAAAAGCGAGCGCGAGATCCCCCATCGGCATGCTTACCCCATTCTGAATACGGACCATGGTTAGTGCAATATGTGTAAACATCGCCATGAGTGAAATTGTAACTAGAACTGGAGCAATGAGATGAATCCATGCCTGACGCCTAAAAATTCGATTAAAACGTCCTTCCTTCCGGCTTAACCATAGATCGCGATTCATCAAGAATAGGTTTTGAAGCCCGCGTGCACGACGGATGGAACGCTGATCATTCTCCACTGGATCTGTTGGAATATGTTCTTTGAATACCAATTTTGAATCGAAAATACTCCTCAAACCAGTTCTTCGTATCATCACGGCGAGTTGTGAATCATCAGCGTTTTTTGACATTTCAAGACGGGTGTCGCCAACCGTATTCCTTCGGAATGCAAGCAAGGAACCTTCGAAAATCGGTGTTGAATCAAGTATGCTTTCACCAATCCTTTGATCGATGTAGAATCGGCGATATGTCTCTTCATTCCTCCCTGCAGATGTCAACCGATTTGAAAGATAATTGGGGGCACCACTTACCGCGCCGATATCTGAATCTGAACCAAACCAGCAAGAAATTCGATCCAAGGTGCCGGGAGGAAACAATACATCCGCATCGGTAAGGACTACAATGGATTCTTGCTCTATGTTATCCAGTGCTGTATTCACAGCAGCAGTCTTACCCAGACGTTGAGGCATTCGAATGATGGATGGGGTATTCGGGAAATCTTCTGAATTCTCACTCAACCACGTATCAATGATTTTCAAGCTTTCATCTGTTGACGCAGAGTCAACGATCATCAAGGACCAATCGCCTGTATACTGCTGCTGAGCGAGATTCTCTAAACGGATTCGGATTAACTTCGCTTCATTCCAAATTGGGAGCACGACAATCAGCGGTAAATCCGTGGTTTTCTCTTTCGGTTCCATCTTTTGGCGCGTTGAGATGCGTCGCATCCTCAACCAATGATCAATGAGAGGTACGATAGCAAGGAGGCCGGTACCAATCTGGATGACCCCTAGAGGATCGATCATGGTACAAACTAAATCGGACTAGATATGATTCCACAGGTCGGTATGGAATCTTTACGCCCTATTCCCGAATACCTTTCACCACATCCGGAATCCGGAAGTCATGGTACGGAGGGTCTTACATATCGGTCCCTCGGAAACCCGAGGTGGAATGGGGTCCTCAATCAGAAGAATGTGTAGAGATCCCCCCGACGGATGGAATGCTAATGCAATCCCAACACATGCTGATGGAGGAATTTGGACTATCTTGAACGCATGGAGGATTGGGCGGCGAAGATTAACTCGTTTAATCCAAAATGAAACCCCTGACCTCATTCACATACATGCTGCAACTCGGTTCTCCTGGGTGCGCAAGCAAGCTTGTATTCACATAACTCAAAACATGGGTATTCCAACAATTGTTCATTTACACTCTGGAGATTTTGATCGATTTACTAAATCCTGGCTAGGTTGGCCACGACGAAGCCTCCTCAAAGAACTACAGCGGCCATCTGTCTATCCAGTTGTGTTAACTCAACAATGGAAAGAGTGGATTGAGAACTTGGGAATTGATGGCGCATATGTCATGCCGAATCCATATCAAAATGGTATTCTTCACACACCATCGGAGAAAAGGGATCGTTTTCAATTGCTTATGATCGGCAGAGGAAATCGTAGCAAAGGTCACCGCATTGCAATAGATGCTGTGAATCGCCTGAATAAGATTGGAATCAAAGTCAAGCTCGACATCTTAGGGCCCTCAAATGAGGAACTTCCTACAACTGGACGGAATATTTCAGTGCACGGTTGGGTAGAACGAAAGCAGCTTGAGGCAATCTCATCGAAAGCAGGCCTCCTACTGGTACCCTCTACCCACGAAGGTATGCCACTAGTTGTACTCGATGCTTTGGCCAGCGGCCTCCCCTGCCTTGTATCAAAAACCTCAGCGGAATTCATTGGTAGAGGGGGGAAGGTTGTCGATTCATTGGAACCCTCCGCATGGGCAGATGCTATCCAATCTATCATTGAAGACAATGATGAATGGAGAAGGATGTGTCAAGAGGCTCCGTTAGCAGTCCAAGGACTCGACTCAGAGTCCAATCGAATTCAATGGGGAGAACTTTACGATTCAATTATGCAATCTGATTCTCGATTAGGGAATTGAGAGGTGCGCTCACAACACTCCAATCTCGTTCATTTCTAGCCCATTTCTTTGCACTCTTTCCAAGATGTCGCCTCATTTCGCTAGATAGAGATCGGAAATAATTGACTGCTTCAATGAACGCAGTATCGTCTCCTAATGGAACAAGTCTCAACCAAGGATTGCTATCAGGATCTGGCATGTCCCCTACATCAGATGTGACGACACATAGTCCAGCTGCTGCATATTCAGCAACCTTCAGCGGTGATGCCCCCTTCCATTCCATGCGATTGGGGAGATGCATAATCCCAATATCAGCGGCGGCTAGAACCTCTGGAATTCTTTTCATCTCAGATGCAGGACGTACGTCCGCTCCTGCACGAAGTAATCGTTCTGCATCGCTGCCAGAACCCATGAAAATCGCATCGATATCCATTGCGTGCACGCGAATTAATTCTCTTTCCTTCGCAAGCGAACCAATATAGATACAGCGAGGTATGTCTCTATCATCGCGATCTACTTCGAAACGTTCCACATCCACACCAGCAGGAACCACTGCAACTGGGAGATGTTCAGCAAGATGTCGATGATGTGATGATTTCACGATAGCACCACGGGCATACTCACGTGCAATCTTCCACGCACGAGTATGCTGTCTTCGCTGAATCAGACCTACAATACCACGACTTACTGGAGGACTACGATCAAGGATGAACCAAGGGATGTCTTGGAGAATGAGCCCTTTGTATGAACCTTCGACTGCAGTCCATTCCACGAGAACTGCATCTACATCGATTGAGGAAGAACAAGCCAATCTAACAGAACGTGTGAAACTACGGTGTCCAAGTCCTAGCTGCTTCGAACGATTTACGACATAATCAAGCCCTGGTGTAGGTGACATCCAATGAATCTCATGACCCTGATTTTCAAGTGCATTCGCGAGGCCAAGCCGTGAAGTTCTGGTAAGATCTCGATTAAGATCACGATGAGTTATCCAAAGAAGGCGCATAATGGTCAATTCCGTCTCAGGAATCGTTCGACCAATCAGCGTCCATACCACGAACGGTACGAGCCTCTTCGACAATAGTTTTCAGATCTCCACTCTGGAATAACTCCAGAGCGATATCGGACCCACCAATCAATTCACTTCCGATGAAAACCTGAGGCATAGTAGGGAAGTCCGACCACTGACAGATGGAAGGTATAGCCCTCCGATCGCTCAATACGTCGACGGATGCGTAAGGATGTCCCAACTGGTTCAAAACCTGTGCTGCACGATTGGAAAATCCACACTGCGGCGCTTCCGGCGTTCCTTTCATGAAAAGTACGACGAGGTGTTCGTCCACAATTCCTTGTAATTCATCAGCTGTCCATTCGAATCCTGTCATTTTGTTCACTCCTTGTCTGTTCTACGGATGTGGATCCCGAAGAATCCGCTTCCATCCCCATGAGGATGGAAAGTAGTATCTCCAGCATTATCGGCTTGTTGAGGAGTCATGCACTTTAGATCCAAGGCATGTACTGCTCCTGAGGCGATGTGTGGTTTGAAATGGTCAAGGATTGGTTTCTGCCGTTGTAACGGCCGTACTCCATCGAAAGATGCTGCAATCACTCGAACATGGAAGTGATCCCCAGTCCCGTTGAGATCAATGGCCTCAACCAAGGCATCAGAGACGACGGCGGTAACCTCGGCCTCTACCCACTCTGCCGTAACCATGATGCACACTTCTCAATGACGGATTTGAACCCTCCCAAAGAGAGAATGGTCATTTCATTCCACATGTACCATCCAGATGTTGACCATCCAACGACGACCTCGGACCGGGCGCGATGCCCAGGCTCTCCTTGGAGCTGAAGGTGTCAACATTGGCCTTGGAGTAATCTCACAAATTATTCTCACCCGCACACTGCTTGATGTTGAGTATGGTTGGTGGGTAATTGTCTACGATTTGTTTGCGACTTTACTCCTTGTGCTGGATTTTGGAATCCCGACTCTAGTCGCTCGAGATGGGCCGGCAAAACCGACTCGAATTCGAGCCATGGTGCATTACGGACTTAGGATTCAATGTCGAATTGCTGCTTTCACCTTACCACCGATTTTGCTCATTGCTTGGATTGGTTTTGACGATATGAGGACAAGTATCGCCATACTATCACTGGCGATTGGTGCTGCACTGATGTATCTGAGCGGAACACATCGCGTCGCACTCCGTGCGATAGGTGAAGCAAGAGAGGAAGCCATTGCACGTATAATCGACAAGGGGCTAATGGTTGGAGGATATGCAGTTGTATGGGCAATTGGAAGAGATGGACTAATGGAATTCGCGATGGTGTATGCTGGAGCTTCCATGATTTCCACAATTTACGCCATATGGAGATCTGAACGTAAGCTTACAGCATCTCCTCAAGAGGACATACAACCAGAAGAAGATGCAAAGACACTGCTAATCCGGGCTGCACCATTCGCTCTCACCCTCGTTATCCTCCCCTTGATGGCAAGAATGGACAAGTTCCTTCTTGCAGGATTCCAAGGATTGGAACTCGTGGCAGTATACAACATCGCTTGGATTGTTCTAATGGCTGGATGGGCGGTCCCACGTTCGATTCAACAGGCTATACTTCCCGTATTCTCCAATGCGTCTGCGAATGAAGGTGCGCTTCGCACCGAACAAGTTCGAGCAATGCATCTGGTTGGATTACTCACTCCCTTCGGAATCTTCGTCGCACTTCCTATCGCAACAATTGGGCTACCTGCTCTCTTCCCGCACTCTCTTGTTGAGGCGAGACCAGGAGAAGGAATTGATGCTGTCTCTCTCTTCGTACTCATGCTACCGGCCTGGGTATGGGGGCTTCTTTCATCACCCATGTTGGAAAGTACTAAACTGTCTAATCGAACTACGACTTACGCACGAGTCATTCTTGTTGGTCTCGCCGTTAATCTCACTGCAGGTCTACTACTAGTGCCGATTTTCTCGCTCAAAGGCGCTGCGGTTTCCACCACAATTGGCCATCTATGTATCCATCTCCAGACAATGCGTACTAGCGGAATGTGGGATAATCTACAATGTCGTTCGATAATGACGATGCAATTAATCGCAGGAATCCTCCTCCATATTGCTGCAACCACACTAGCTCTGGCCGAATCGTTTGAAAGTACATGGATCAAATGGGGGATTCCTCTGTGTTGCTTTGTATTAGCGACTCTGTTAATCCTGAAACCTACAAGAGAAGATTGGCCTAAATTTCGTTAGGTTCAAGATTGACCTAGTTCAGCATTTATCTCGGCGAGATTCTCTGCGATTGAGCCCTTGTCGTTAATCAGCCCACTTCCGACAACAGCAATATCGATGCCCCAATCCGCTACTTGAGCAGCATTATGCGCCTTGATTCCACCGTCTATCATCAAACGTGTATGACGGCCACCATCCAAAATCTGCTGATCGATTGCAGTGCGGAAGCAACGGACCTTCTCCTCAACTTCCGGCATGAATGATTGACCGCCCTTACCAGGTACTACAGACATAACCAACACTAAATCGAGATTTGGAAGATGGGGGAGAACCATGTCTACTGGAGTGTCTGGATTGAGAACTAATCCAGCCTCCACACCGGCAGCATGGAGGGAATCAATCAGAGCAGCGGGGTCTTGGATTGCTTCGATATGAGGAATCACTAGATTGACCCCTGCATCAACATACTGAGACCAGGTCTCTTCCGCATTTGTAATCATCAGATGACAGTCTAGAATTACATCATCTCCCAATCTATTTCGGATGCTCCGAATTAGTGCAGGACCGAAAGTTATGGTTCGATTTACTACCCAATTCCCATCCATGACATCGAGATGAATCCATCTAATATCAGCTTCTAAGGCATCATCTAAGACTTCGCCTAATCGGGTGAAATCAGCAGTCAGGATACTCGGTGTGATCTCCATTGTTACTCCTGACCCGGCGGGGGTTCTTCGCAGTTACGCGATGGTCCATATGTTGATAGGTGTTCATCAGTGACCGATTTGGTGAGGAAGGACAATGGGCAAGATTGTAGACGCTGGAGATTCTGATTTTGATGTCGTAACTAAGAGCGATGAGTGGGTCCTTGTTGACTTCTGGGCACCTTGGTGTGGGCCTTGCAAAATGATCGCACCTGTTCTTCAACAACTCTCTGGTGAGCGAGAAATGACAATTGCAAAGGTCAACACCGACAGTAACCCGCTCTCAGCAGGAAAGTTCGGCATTCGTGGAATCCCGGCACTTTTGCTATTCCATAACGGACAACTAGTTGATCAGCAATCAGGAGCGATGCCTAAGGCTCAGTTTGACCAATGGCTAGACCGCCACATGGCATAATCAATCGCCACGTACGCGTTTCATAGCGCCAAGGTCTCTTTGCAACCTCTCTCTAATTGCATCGTGAATCCAAAATCCCCCTTCAACCTCGAAAATAAGGCCTGATTCAATGAGGCTCGCCGGAGGGGGGCCATCAGCATTAATTTCCCCACCAAGTTCGCTCCAAGGTATTGGTCTATCACGGCCAGCAAGGACATCTAGTACAGCACGATCCGATGAGGGCAATACATTCAGGATTTCCTGATCAAGGAAACTCAACCAATCACCATGGATAACATCCCCATACATCTCAAGCAGTTCCAATGCTAACGGATGGCCGCCAGTCAGCCGATGAACCTCTGATGCGTCTGCTTGTTCGGATACATCGATATCCTCCAACCATGTCTTCACTACATCTTCACTCAGACCTGGAATGGCCAGTTCTGCCATCCTATTACGAGTAAGAACATCCCGACGATCGTAGAATGTCATCGTCGTCCTTGAGATAAACAGAAGACGAAGTGGTGTAATCTCAGCTACCTGCAATAGTGCTCCAAAAAGATCGCGTCCGGATTCAGCAAGATGGTGGGCATCGTCGATTACAAGGAGGATGTAAGGAGGCATATCTGACTCCATCTCATGGTCTGGGAATACTCTCTCTCGCAAAGCGAGAGGGTCAGTCAGGTACTCTGTTAAGCGCCTCCTGAAGAGATCGATATCGAAGTGCGCACCAGCAGTGCGGGGCAAGGTATCCAACAAATCATGAGGATCCCAAGAATCGTTAGATCGTGATTCAATCCCAAGTCGATGCAGAAGGCTGATTGCAAGACCAAGGGGCGTGTCCCATGGGTGGCAGGGATAGAACATGAGCCGGAGACTCTGCATGCGGTCAAGAAGCCCCGATAACCAATGGGAGATTAGTGTAGTCTTCCCTGCTCCTGCGATACCATGAACGAGCATGCCTGATACTCGACTCTCAAACCAATCATCTAATGATTCTAATTCGGCTTCCCTTCCACGAATACGACGAATGGGCGGAGGTCGGACATGGTATGTTGAATGGGCGCCTTTGAGTAAAGTCAAGGATCCCAGAGTGGAAGAATCTGTTCGAATTGATCCGAATCGGATGTCGCCGTAGTTGAGGACGCCTTCATGCTGTGCGTGCATCAGAACCTGAAGCAGGCTCATGTGTGCCTCTATTCTGGAGGCGGCTTGATCGGCTCGTACGGTTAGCATCGTCCCTTCCTGATCTCGAATCGAAACGCGAGAAGAGGCAAGGCGAGACTCTCGCTCCTTCGCAAGAGATTCTCCATCCGATGTCAACTGCCAAGTCCTCTGTCTACGATTCTCACCCTTGATACTCCTAGTTAGTGATGTAACAAGTTCTCGCCGAGCAAGGTTCTTCATTGCACGACTCACATTAGGAGGATGAAGGGCACACGCCTGCGAAATTCCGCTCCGTGTAACTTCTGATTCAACGGTATGACGGTCTCGCTCTGAAAGGTGCTCTAGGAGATGGAGAAGAACACGATCTTCTACAGGGACATTGACCCTGTCAGGTTCGACCTCCATGAACGGGTGATGTCTCCGCATCCGAATTGAAGAATTCGGACAGACGTGTTAGATTTTCAAAAAAAAATACGATGCAGGTACTGAAAACGGTTTATTTGCCATAGAGACACGCGAAACTATGGAGCCGCCCCGTAATCAAGGGTTAGTTCTGTTCATTCTGTTTATTCTCTTGTCATCTGTGTCCATACCTTCTGTATCTGCGAATGGCTCAGCGGATGCGGATGGAGATGGCACTACAGATAGTTTAGATGACTGCCCCAATGCGTGGGGAAACAGCACAACTGATCGGCAAGCATGCCCTGATTCAGATGGAGATGGCACTAGTGATTTGAACGACGGCTGGGTAATGGTAAATGGAGGGTACCTCGAAGATGCACGAATTACAGCTAGTGACAATCTAGCGGCTGTACTCTTCATGCCGGGGAACGGAACTTACTACCTCAGAGCATTGAATGATGAGGGGAGTTGGGGGGGGCAAGATAGTACGATTGTCCGAGTGATGGATACATCTACCCGAAATACCGTGCGAACTGTGTCATTGAGTGGCGTACTGACTGCAGATATTGCATGGTCACCCGATGGTGAGCGGTTTGCCATACACACTGATGATGAAAAAGTTCGAGTCTACAACACCTACGATGGAAGTCTGGACTTCTCCGTTGACACAGATGGTGAAGATGCTGGAGAAGTTGAATTCTCACCAGATGGAACAATGATTGTTGCCGTAGGATACCAAGATGGGAATAACGGAAATGGTCAAGTTCAGATTTTTAATTCAACCACCGGTGCCGAAATTGCAGAATTTAGTCCAGGGTCTTCGGACTATTTCTATTCTGTCGACTTTAGCCCAGATGGTGAATTTCTGTTAATCGGGGGAAACGATAATTTCTACATCTACTATGTCAATAATCAGACCCTGTTCAGAACTGTAACTCCTAATTTCAGTTACATGAATGCGGTTTCATGGTCACCTGATGGTAACATGGTCTCAATTTGCGAAGGATGGGGAGGAAGTAATGCTAGAGCCAGAGTTTACCATGCACTAAATGGTACCCAGATTTTCTCGTATACCACCTCTACATCATGTTTGGATACAGCATGGTCTCCCGACTCAACACAAGTGGCCTATAGCCACTCATACTATCGTTCAGATGGGGCATCGATTCGGATTTTTGATTCACAAACTGGTACCCTCGTTGATACCTTGACAGCTCCACGGCCAGGTGGTTGCACTAGTAGCGGTGGTGGGAATAATTGCGGAACTATCTACGGAATTGATTGGCACCCTGATGGCGATTACATTATCTCGGCACATGGAAGAAATGACGAGGGAATATACCACTGGATTGTAGATCCGGATATTGACGGTGACGGAGTACTAAATCCGGATGACGCCTTCCCAGAAGATGGAACGCAATGGGACGATTTAGATGGAGATGGTTACGGAGACAATGTGAACGGAAATGAGCCTGATGCCTGTCCCAATACTCCCGGAACCTCCAATCAAGATGTCTACGGATGTGTCGATTCCGACGGAGATGGTTGGTCTGACTCGGGTGATGATTATCCGGCGGACTTTTACCAATGGGCAGATGTCGATGGAGATGGATACCCAG
The DNA here is from genome assembly GCA_002506875.1 of Euryarchaeota archaeon UBA40. GTDB lineage: Archaea > Thermoplasmatota > Poseidoniia > Poseidoniales > Thalassarchaeaceae > MGIIb-N2. The sequence goes on from DAYJ01000078.1 coordinate 12,776, forward strand.
ACAATGTGAACGATGGACGTTCACCTTCCCCCTACGGTGCATTGGATTACCTACCGAATAACCCCACTCAATGGAATGATACTGATGGTGACGGTTACGGTGATAATTACAACAATCCGAATCATGGTGCTGCATACAATTCCCGTCCAATAAGCTGGCCGGGCGAACTCATCACCACGATGACTCCAATTCAAATCTCAGAGGTAGATATCTTCCCTCTAGACCCCGATCATTGGAGTGATGACGATGGAGATTGGGTGGGTGATCAACAATTCTCGCCTAATTCAGACGGCTGCATTGGCACACCAGGACGTTCCATCTGGGACCGCTTAGGCTGTCCTGACTCCGATGGGGACGGCTATTCCGACCCAGATCAGAACAGCCTTGCATCCCCGGATGGGGAGGCGGACGCTTTTCCAAACGAAGCAAGTCAATGGTCTGATCAAGACGGAGATGGTTACGGAGACAATGCAACAGGATTCCAAGGAGACCGGTGTGGACAAGCGGGCACTAGTCTCTGGGCTGCAGTGTACAACACTACCAGTCAAGAAATGGAAGATCTGGAACACTTTGGGTGCCCTGATCGTGATGGGGACACCTATGCAGATGTCTTCGATGCATTCCCAGACGATTCCACCCAATGGGCTGATCGAGATGGAGATGGTTGCGGCGAGAACTCGAACGGTAACAGTCCAGACCTCTTTATTGATGACAGTGTCCAGTGTACCGATTCAGATGGAGATGGATATGGTGACGTACCTAGTGGAACCAATGGTGATTGGTTCCCCAACGATTCGACCCAATGGCATGATACTGACTCAGATGGTTACGGTGACAATCAAGACGGTACTGAAGCTGATATCTGCCCACTAGAATACGGGACAATGACTGAAGAAGATGTTCGAGGTTGCCCTGACTCCGATAATGATGGGACTGCAGACATAGAGGATCCATTCCCTGATGACGGATTTGCTTGGTCTGATGGAGACGGGGATGGATATCCCGACCAGATTGGGCCAGACATGGACGATTGTCCAACTCTTGCAGGCAACTCCTCAATGGGTGGAATGCTCGGTTGTACTGATACTGATGGGGACGGATATTCTGACGGTATCGACCCCTTCCCTGATGACCCCCTCCAGTGGGAAGATGACGATCTTGATGGCCATGGCGACAACTACGGATACACCAACATTACCGTCACGGTGAACAGCAGTCATGGAGGGCAATCAGTTGACGTCGTCAACCGTGTCCAGTATGGAGACGCCTTCCCCGACGACTCCACACAATGGTCTGATATGGATGGAGATGGATACGGAGATAACAGCACTGGATACGAACCAGATGCCTTCCCACTCCTCCCATCGCAGAATGAGGATCTCGATAGAGACGGATATGGTGACAACGGAACCAAGGATGCGTTTGAGCCCGATGATTGCAAGTCCCAGCCAGGCACTTCGTACATCGATAGAGTCGGTTGTTTGGACAGTGATTCAGACGGAGTATCTGATCAAGGAGATTCTTGCCCATTCGATCCAAATGCCTCTGAATTCGGAGCTACATGTGCCATCATTGATCCTGCCTTAAACGAAGGCACAGAAGGGCAGGAAAGCACGAGTTTCATGACTATACTTCTAGGTGGAGGATTATTCCTAGTCATATTCTTACTAGCTGCGATCCTTATGGCAATGATTTCACGCCAAGCAGCAAAGCGACGATACTCCGCTGAACAACGTCGATTGCAAGTTCAGGAGAATGCTTTCGCAGAAGAAGATGAACGGAGATCGGCATGGGCGGATTACTATGCCAAGCAAGGTGATTTCGAAAAGGCGAAGGAACTCGGTTGGGTTGAGATGCCTGAATGGCAGCGTCACCAAGAACAAGAGGCTGCACAAGCTCTTGCATCCATCCCTAGTTTAGATGATCTCTGATTATTCCATCGAACTTATGGCATCCAATGTTGGCGAGTTCAACGCATAGTTGTGCTGAAGGCACTCACCAATGGAAACCCAATCGGGCGTTGTACCATCTATCCAATCATATCGATGCCCGGGGATCAAACGCCAATCACTGGGCATTCCAATCAACTGATTCTTAGCATGAGCAATACTCCTCCAAAGAGTTAGAGGATCTCCACCGGGAAGGTCGTCTCTACCACATGCAGAGGTAAACAAAAGATCGCCCGCATGATATACTCCGTGACCATGGATCGTAACATGACCTGGCGCATGACCTGGCGTGTGTGTGATGGTTAGCTGGATAGAACCTGCAGACCATTCAACATCTGTACAGGTGACATGCTCCCAAAGATGAGTGGCATGGACGGGGCGGAAGACATCAAACCGCAGCCAAACAGGATCGACGGCTTCACTATGCGCCCAAACCTCGAGGTCGTGTCCGAAATCGTTGCGGATCATTTTCTGAAATCCAGCGGTGTGGTCACGATGAGTATGAGTGTACAGAAGGTGAGTTGGCTTGAGGCCCTCTTCATCCAAAGCCTCCACCCATCGATTAGAATCAAAGGGATCAATAATGGCAACAATACCATTCTTTCTATCGATAAAAGCCGTATTCATATTCATGAATGGGCCCATTTGTGTTACCCATACTTCGATGCCATCGTCATGGGTGCGCCGATCGAACTCTCCTGGTTGCATCATGTGCAGCCCAGACCTGTTTGACCTATGGATGCCACGGAGGTCACAATTCAACTGCACCAATCAGTTCATACGAGGAGGAAGACATTGAATCTCCATGAGCCAGCGGCAGCGAGGCATCCTTCTGGTTCTCGCCCTCCTGCTATCGAGCATCGGAGCGGCCTCTGCTGAGGGTGGAAATGGGCCGTACACCTCCATTGAAGGGCTAGAACCAATGAATGGAATACACTTCATCGCAGGTGAGGCAGTAGAGTTCAAGATTCAAGCCGTAAACTCAGATTCCATATCACACAGTATCGAGTATAACCCGACATGCCCCTACACCTTCCAAATCGTTGATTCGGTTGGGGTTGTCGTTTATGATTTGGAAACGGAGCGGCTCTGTCCCGTTCAAAAACGTGGTGAAACCCTCGATACAGGTGAGATTCTAGAAGCAGGTACAGTCCGCTATGATTTCACCTCAAATGGCAATGATCTGACTACTGGAACCTATGAAATCCTAGCTCAATTCGGTGAAGAAGTTGAGGTTGCTCGACAGATTATCGAGATTCAACAGAAAACCTCACTCCCGAACGATATCCGCATGGAAGCGATTATCCTTCCATTTACATCAGGAGATGTCTCTGAATCATCCGATCGTCTGGTAATCAGCGCAATTATCCATAATGATGGAACGGATTCAGTTAGCATCCAAGGTTACGATGACTGTGACATTCTATGGTCACTCGATGGCGGCACACCAATGGAGTCAGGAATCGGATGTGGGGAAGATGTCATAATCAACGCAGGTGATTCTCATCACCTTGGTTGGATTGAGTATTCACTCAATGACGCGGTTATTTCTGGGCTAAGGTCGGCAAGCGTGTGGATCATCGGAAACGACCCCACAGCACAGATATTCAACTGGGTTCATACCGTGAGTGAATCAACGCTCTCCGATGTAGAGATTAGTATCGAATCCCACTCTCTCAGCGATTCAATGGCTCCCACGGCCTCGGATATCGATGTACGAGTCGTCGCGAAGAATGTCGGTCCTGAGAAAATCATCTTGGAGTACTCAGCATCTTGCGCAGCACCAATTTCTGTCCTTGATGAACGGGGCCTTTGGATGCATGATCAATCCGAGGCTGCGAACTGTGATGCACCACTCACTACACTCAACCTTCTACCGGGAGATGAAACTATTCTGTGGGCTGATGAAGTATCTACTGTGGATACAAATGGCTGCGGTTGGATTGGTTCAAACATGGTAATGCAAGCCAATCTCCCCCAAATTGGACAATCCTCGATAAGGGGCTTCGAACTATTGGATGGGAACGCGGCACAGGAATGTAGAGCATCTAAGCAACCAACCGATAATATCGTATTCTCTGTCGATGAGTACGAAGTTGTCGATGACTTAGTGAGGTTTGACCTATCTATCACGAACAACGGAGAATTGCCTGTAGATTTCATCTGGACAAGCGATTGTGCTATCCGGTCTGAATCGTCTCTAGATGGGGACGAACAGAGTCCTCGTTCAAGTGCACTCTCCTGCGAGCTTGACGATTCAATGATTCGATTAACAGAAGGTGACACCTTCATCTTCGAAGGATTATCTCACACGCTCTCAGATGATGTATCGGGGCAACATACGATTCTCTTCACACTGCAGTCTGTTCCTGAAATCCAAACAAGTCTGACATTCACAATCGAAGACACTGAAGAAGCTGTAGAGGAAAACGTGGAATTGGTTGACGAGGAAGAAATCATGGCTGACGAAGAAGAGACCATTTTGTCAGTGGAGATCATTGAAGGAACTTGGAGTAGGGTCCGCACCGACGACGGTGGTTGTTGGATACTTATCTCACCTGTAGGTGAAGAGAGAGCTCTTGAGATGAGTAACGATGCTTCCTTCGCCGCTGTCGACGGAGAACAAGGCGTCTACCGAACCATCGAAGCACCACTCAGAACCCAATCACACTGCGCAGCATGGGGGCCTGGCTTCGTAATTGAGGAAGTTCTCGATCAATGGATCCCTACAGACGAATCCACCTCTACTAGTATGGAAAGTGAAGATAGCGAATCTACACCATTTATCCAACAGATTGCAGCACCAGCAACGACTGTGGTCGTCACCACATCACTTCTCTCGATTGTGTTGCTTTTCGTTGCAAATACAGAATGGATTCGAATTGGTTTACTCAACGGTGGCCTCACTCTGATTGGAATGGTGCGTCGACGCGACTACGATGGGGACTTCCAACGCGGACGAGTCGTTGGCTACCTCGTGGCAAACCCTGGTGTCCACTTCCGAGCTCTACTGGCTGCACTGGACATGAGTAACGGCCAATTAGCTCATCATCTGAAAGTTCTCGAAGAAACCGAGATGATTTGGCGCCGAAGAGATGGTCGTATGATGCGATATTACCCCTCCACCATTGACTCGAAATTAGATGAAAATGACCTCCCTGTCCCTCTCCTATCCCCTGATCCGAACTCTCTACAAGGACGCATTCTTGATCTTCTAGATGCAACTGGTAACGATATCGTTAACCTAAGTCAGAAAGAACTCGCTGTACGTCTAGAAAGTAGTCAGCAACTTATCAGCCACCATCTGAAGACCCTCGAGGCCTATGGTCTGATTGAACGTGATCGGGTAGGAATGCGTTTCCGATACAGACTCACACGTGAAGCACTCTTCCTGCTCGAAAGCGCCGACCTAGATGTATGATGGGCAGGTAGAGCAGAACCTGTCCACCGGATTCAAGAACGGAAGGCCGATGGTTCATACCGAATCCGAGGAGCGGTGCACGATGGTAGAGTATGAGCCGAATACCATCGAACCGAAGTGGCAGTTGGCCTGGAAAGAGGCGGAGTCCTTCGATTCTGATGTAGATCAATCCAAACCGAAGTTCTACTGTCTTGAGATGTTCCCATATCCCTCTGGACATATGCATATGGGACATGTACGTAACTACAGCATAGGCGATAGTATTGCTCGCTATCGACGCTTGCGTGGATTCAATGTCCTCTACCCAATGGGCTACGATTCATTCGGCATGCCCGCGGAAAATGCAGCACGTAGCAAGGGGGGGCATCCACACGATGTAACATGGGGTAATATCGAATCCATCCGAGAAGATCTCCAACGTATGGGGTTCAGTTACGATTGGCGCCGTGAATTAGCAACCAGCAATGCAGAATACTATCACTGGAACCAATGGATTTTCCTTAAATTCTACGAAACCGGACTCGTTGAACGAAGGACTGCTCCTGTCAATTGGTGCAACGATTGCGAGACGGTTCTCGCCAATGAACAGGTCAAGAACAATCGGTGCTGGAGATGCTCCTCCGAAGTTGTCCAAAAAGAGATGGCTCAATGGTTTCTCAGGATGACTGCCTACGCAGACGAATTACTCGATGGTCTCGATGATATCGGTTTTCCAGAGCATGTCAAGGCGATGCAGAGAAACTGGATTGGGCGCTCTCATGGGGCAGAAATTCATTTTCCGGTCGTGGATTCAGACCACACTATCGCGGCGTTTACTACTCGACCAGATACCATATTCGGAGTAACCTTCGTTACACTCTCACCCGAACACCCACTCTGCGAAGAGCTCGTTGCAGGTACTGAACAAGAAGCAGAATTTCAGGCGCTTGCAGATGAATGCGCAAAATTAACTGAATTCGAACGAATCAACATGCTCCGTGAGAAGAAAGGGGTATTCCTCGGGCGCATGGCCCGTAATCCTCTATCGGGTGAGGAAATACCAATCTACGCAGGGAACTTTGTGGTCGCATCCTATGGTACAGGGGCAGTAATGGCAGTACCCGCCCACGACCAACGAGATCACGACTTTGCTGAGAAATATGACATCCAGATTCGTCGTGTCCTCAGCGAAAGTGAAGGATCTGAACCGATTACTGAAGGCAAGGCATTCGAAGGACTAGGGTGGATGATTGGTTCGTCGAGAGAAGGTTTCGACGGTCTGTATGGTGACGATGCAAAACAGGCTGTAATTCGTGCGCTTGAGGCCGAGGGAGCCGGCAAGGGGAGTACGCAATTCAGACTCAAAGATTGGTTACTTTCGCGTCAGCGATTCTGGGGGACACCTATTCCATTTGTCCACTGTACAAAATGTGGCGTTATTCCAGTTCCCAAAGAAGACCTACCAGTTAGGCTTCCTCTTGACGTGGTTTTCTCTGAAGAAGACAGTGGCAACCCACTTGGATCACATACGGAATTTGTCCAAGCAATCTGCCCCACCTGTGGAGGAGAGGCACGAAGGGAAACCGATACCATGGATACATTCTATGATTCCTCATGGTACTTCCTCCGTTTTTGCGATGCGATGAATGAAAATGCCCCCTATGACCGCGAGACAATTGACTACTGGATGGAAGGTGGCGTGGACCTATACATTGGAGGTATAGAGCATGCAATCATGCATCTCCTTTATGCTCGATTTTTCACAAAGGCACTGCGGGACTTTGGAATGAACAAGGTTTCCGAACCATTCTCCCGTCTTGTCTGCCAGGGCATGGTCAACGCACCAACGCCTTACTGCACCTCCTGTAACGTAGAGCATCATGTGGATTTAACGGGAAATGATTGTCCACAATGCGGAGAACTTCTCGGCTCGCGTTCAGCGAAAATGAGTAAGAGTCTTGGGAATACGGTGAGTCCAGAGATAATGATTGAACAATTCGGTGCCGATACTGTCCGTCTATTCATCCTGTTTGGTTCCAATCCAGAAGCCGGCATGGACTGGTCAGATTCTGCTGTAGAAGCAAACCACCGTCAAATGCACCAGATTTTCTCTGTGCTTAACCTCCTCGACGAGGTTTCCGATGAAGTCGGTCCGATGGATGACTGGCTAGCTGCGAAGCGTCGATCAAACATGCATACTTGGTGGGATGCAATGGATGATGTTCGCATTAGAGAAGGTGTTATGATCAGTCATTTCGATATGCTAACCGACCTCCAGTGGGCAATGCGCCGGGGTGGAGTTGGTTCAAAGGAACTGAAGAAACATCTCACAGTTTGGGGCGCGATGCTGTATCCAGCGACACCACATATGGCTGAAGAATGGAATTCCCATCTTGGAAATGATACAACTCTGGCAGAGACGATAATCAATGACCCTAGTATTGGCGATGATGATGTCTTAATCCTCTCAGAAGAAAGTGCTCTCAAGGACCTCATCGATTCAGCACGGAATGTGAAGGGGCTTGCAGAGCGACACTCGGAGAAACCAGTTACCCGCTTGGTGATTCAAACAACTCCGAATTGGAAACTGGATCTCCTCATCGAGGCGCTAGATCTTGCTGATACCGAATTCGACTTTATGCGCGAGGGGACTGCGTTCATTCAGCAACATTCTACATTCGTAGATGAAGCAATGCGGGGTGAAGTGATGCAGTACTGGCGTGCTCTAACAATTGGTAGTAAGAAGACGCGTGGCCGAGTATTTACTCTACGAGATACTGAGAAAACTCTGATTCGTTCAAAGCATAATGAAACCGCGAGCATAAAGTCCGCCGCATTGTTCATCGCTGAAGCCATAAATATCGAAGACATTGAGGTCTATGTAGCTGGAGAAGGGGAAGACGTCTCTGGAAAGGCACGATTTGCGGCTCCACTCCAACCTGGTCTCGCCTTCCTCTGAATCCATCCAAGGTGTTCATAGAGGGTCGATGAGAGAGTGAGATACCCATGAATGAAACTGGAGAGGGCTCTGTTTGGGGGAAAGACGAGCAGACATGCCTTAGGGCAATCCAACGATTTGAGACCAAGAATCGGGCAATGGGGATCCCTGAAAACATAGATCCCAAACCAGAAACTATTGAGATTGAGTGGCCTATCAGCCCGGTTCCTCTTAATGTTCAGAAAGCAGTAGGTAAGTTAATTGTAAAACGAGGAGAATTCGGATTTCTGGAAGAGGAACGTGTTGATGAAATTGCTAAAATCGTTGAGGAATATCCCATCGGCTTAGAGCAAGCGCTATCGCTCAGGGCCGCAATCAATCAAGAGAAATCTGTCTACTCACATCGTCGAATCATGGACCGAAAGAAGGATCTCAGGCGTAGATACGATAACGGGACAGGGATTCTTGAACTTGCGAAATTAGTAGATGGTCCCCCGGTTAATGTCTTCAGAGCTATTCTAACCGCGAGAAATCATTCAAAGAATCAAATCAAGATAATGCTGAAAGAACCTAGTCGTATGAACGAACGAGATCAGGAGCAATTTCGAATTGCTGAAGAAGCAGATCGTGTGGCTAACGTCGATCAATCTGAAACCCATCTCGCTGCAGACCTCTTCGAAGACATCCTGTGCGATCACTTCGAATCCCTTGGTGTCCGATTTCGGCGTCAAGGAGAACTATCGAAGGAGCAGATACTCTCGGAAGGACGACCCGTCAGGACACCAGATCTCCTCTTTCTTGATGACCTCCGAATCAATGGGATTCCATGTGCGTGGATTGATGCCAAACACTTCTTCGGTTCTGCACTAAGCTTTCCACGTAAGAAGACACAGAAACAAGTGAATCGCTACACTGAAGCATATGGACAAGGGGCGATTATCTATCGACACGGATTCTGTGATGGTCTACATTTGAGAGGTGCGCAAAAACTCGATGCAATGCCCGTAGATCTATCACGATTAATCGAGCATAACGAATCACGCTCATGAAATGGAGCTCAATACTGTTTGAGCGCATTTTAGAGATGTGAGATTTACAAGGAGATTTTCCGCCTCATCCATTCGATTTCCGGAATCTAATTCACGAGGCACAACAACAACACTTTCTCCAAGCATGCAAAGCATCACTTCGATATCTTTCTCTATGGGTTTCAATGCCCAGCGAACCTCATCAAGTAGGGAAGCGCGTCCTGAATCCTCGATTAATCCGGATTGTTTAGCAAAACAATGTGCTGCATCGATTATCTCTGGCCAGCGAGTCGTATCCCACGGGTTGCTAGACATTGTCTCCATGGCAATCTCTCCCGCGATTCCAATTCGTTGACTCCATCCTTCAGAATCGATGTACGTAGAAGTGTGCTTTGACCCACTAGGCCGCCAAGCTAAGAGCAATGGAATCGAAGATCCCCACCCATCAGAACGGCCGGGCCCCTTACCGACTATAACCGGTTCAATCTGGTCAATCTGGTGTGTCGCACCAGGTGTGATTCGGCGGACTACCCCCCCTGCATGCAAGGCTGTAACGTCTCCCAATCCACCGCTGTGTCGACGTTCAACTCGATGAGCAATAGCCCATACTAGAGGTTCGTGCAAGTGTAAGGGGATATCTGAATGAGCAATCAAGCAACGTGCGGCGGTAATTGAGCCTGCAGCAGACAATCCAAAACCCTGTGAAAAGGGTAATTCACAGACCAAATCGAATGTGTGATGCATCGAATAAAGAGAGGGATCGAATCGTGCACATTCCTCAAGCACCAATCGATGAAGATCAGAATCAATTGGTAGCCCGTTTGAAATTACCATAAGGCCTGATGAACGCGATGGATCCGAACGACAAGAAGTGGAAAGGCCAGCCTCGATACAAAGCCCAATACCCATTGACCCCTGTTCATGGAGTTCTTCGGAATCAGAGTGGACCGTGAATGCCAAGGTGATATGTCCGCCGAGTCTAGCGGTAGTTGTCACGACGGCCATTGAGGCCACGCTCAATCAAAGGACGATATCCAAATCACCAGAGAGTGATGCAAAGCGCTCTCCAAGTGATGCAGTTGCGAGTTCAAAGACTGTGCGGGCCTTCATTGAACCGTCCGTTTCGTAGCTCAGGATGTATTCTCCATCGATATCTTCGAGAGTAATCGCATTACCGAAATCTCGACCTAGATCGGTACTTGGACCGACATGATGGAGATCGGCGCGAACCTTGTCCACCATCAGAATGTCCTCGATACGTCCATTCTTTCCGAAATCCTTCTCGGTGACCGTTAGTCCAAGTCCCCATAGGGACTTAGCTGCTTTCTTGTCGGAAAGGACTGCATGCTGACGACTCTGGAAGGTAATGCCGCATACAGGCTGCCACTTCACATGGTCTCGACCATAGCCCTTCTTGGCCTTAGCTGTGAGTGAAATCATCTGACCCTTGTATAGCTTGGTGATAGTGATATCACCAAATTCCTCAGGGATAGAGAGTGATAAATCGCCGAAGACCTCGAGGTCGCTCGCCTTGACAGCGCGCCCCTCTGGGGTTCCTTTGACATTACAAGTGTAGACGATGTTACACATTGGGCAGCCACGCTGCGACTCGACCATGTCCTTACAATTGACACACTCATCTTCAAACGAGAAATCCTGGGTATCGGATGGAATAGGAGTCATCGCAAGTCGGTGAGCGATTACTTCGTCTGGAATTGATCCGATAGTCTCCCAAATCTGATCATCGGTGACCTCGGTTGATTGTGTGAAGCGAACCTGATGAATCGCCATCTTAGGGGTGTCCGCAATCATGGTTCGACGGAGCGCGTTCACAGCTGCGTGATCCGTATCCTTAAGCAGAATCCGAATCCGGTTGTCCTCTTCTTCAATGATCTCACAATCCATTTCCATTCCTCCTCATACTCGGCGTCCTCGACGTCCGCCTTTCTTCTTCGTCCCATCCGTTGGGATAGGAGTGACATCCTCGATGCGTGTGATAGTCATGCCTGCACGAGTTAGAGCGCGAATTGCCGAAGTTGCGCCAGGTGCAGAAGGTGAACGGTTTCCACCAGCACCACGGTACTTCACAATGAGTTGATCAAAATCCTTCTCAGTGAGCATTTCAGCAATTTGTTCAGCAGCGCGAGTTGAGGAGAACTGTCCGCTCTTAGCGGAACCCTTGCCAACAACAATGCCGCCAGAAACCTTGCAGATTGTCTCAGCACCGGTCAAATCAGTAGCTGTAAGCAAGATATTGTTGTGAGAACTGAAGATGTGAACTATTGCCTTGTGACCCATCATTCATCGCCTCCTTCCTCAACTACTGCATCGGCTTCTGTATCGGCTTCTGCAGCATCCTGCTTGATCTGATCGACATCGGTCTCAGTCCACTCGCGTGTGGCTGGGATTGCTTCTGGATCTTCTTCGACGTCCCCACCAACAGTCTGTCTTCGACGTTCCATCTCCTGACGCATTGAATGGTCTGGATTATTGAACTTCGAAGTTGGGTGGTAAGCGATTTCTGCCTCCTGCTGACGTAGGACATGGTAGCCTGGCACGTTCATCCTCTGGTTGCCCAGAACAATGTGACCATGGACAATGATATTTCGTGCAGCGCGCATAGAGGGTGCGAATCCCTTGTAGTAAACTTGGGACTGAAGTCGGCGATCAAGCATATTCTCGACGTTAATCTGTAGAACATCATCTAATCCTGCTTCCTCTGGAATGAGGCCTTTACGGTGCATTGAGGAAAGGAAATCTCCCTTTTCACGCATGAAGTGACCTTCTGTAGTATCAACTCGACCAATGAGCTTCATAGCAAGTTGGCGATGGCGACGAAGTGCACTCTTAGCACGCCAAATCTCCTTCATTCCACCAATACGCTTGAGGCCGTACTGTTCCTTGAGAGCGTGCTCTTCTTCGATTCGCTCAGCCTTCCAGGGGTGAGTAGGAGTCTGTGTCTTAGGACGTGAAAACTTTGGTTGGCCCATTCAATCCCCTCCTCAAACCTTCTTCCTCTCAACACCGAGTGTCAGGCCACTGCGGCCATTGCTTCGTAGGCGTTGCCCGCGAACCTTGTGACCACTTCGGTGACGAAGACCACGGTACGCCTTCATCTCGGCGAGACGGGCGATATCATCGTCCCGTGTTAGTTTAACTTCAAGAGAAAATAGGTGTGCGTCTTCATTGGTCTCTAAATCGCGCTCTCTGTTAACAAGCCATCCAGGGACAAGAGAAGGGTAAGTATCAATCGTATTACGGAGACGATCTTGTTCAGCATCATCTAGATGACCACCTAATTTGCTGGGATCAATCTCTGCAAGTTGACAGAGCCGACGCGCAGTACGGCGGCCAATGCCCTTTACATTCGTCAATCCCATCCCAATCGGTCGCACACCGTCAATGTCAGCGTCTGCAATCCGCAGGATGTACAGGAAATCTTCTCCGAAGTCGTTCTCGGTACTCATTTCTACGGTTCCCCCGTGTTCATCGGTCACCCGATGGCCCTTACGGGCAGCCCACCGACTTGCCCCCCATATATGAATGGAACGATGCAGACCACTGATTTAGAGCCTCAGGATTCGATACACGTGACATGGACTACGTGCCAATTGTCACCTCGACTCACTGGCACGTCAACGATGAACCCGCGCTCCCCCTCAACACCCTTCAGGGCCTTGTTCAACCTTTTCTGAATCTTCGGATGGAGTTCTGGATCAACCTCGCAACGAAGGACTAGGTGTCCAATACCTGACCTCTCGGCTGCTCTCGCGACTGTGGGCGCATTCTCCATGCCTGGAGGACTCAATCGATGACCGCATACTCTCCCCACAGCGACCGTGAAGGGGTCGTCAAGAAGTGAATCCGGAGGAGGTGTATCGCTAACAAGGATAGGACGGCGGAGAGATGCACGTTGCCAAATTGGATTATACTCAGGTGCATCGAAAGAGGTGAGCCATGCATTATGGAGACGCGCCTCAACAACAGCGGGATCTACGATTACAATCCATTGGTCAAAAGATGGGGGCATGCCACGCTTCTCAGAAATAAAGGGAGATGTGCTCCCAGCTTCAACAGTTCGAAGAGGCGTTTTTGGCCCCATCCGAATTGCTCTATGGGATGATTCGCTCGCTAAAGGCCCAACCCAGACGGAGAGACGATCAATCCGCCCTCCACCTTGGGAAAGCCACTCCCAAGTCCTCGCTGCCCCTGGAGCTACTTCATTGAGGATTGCATCAATCTCTCCCCGTTGTTTCCTTGAAAGGCGAGGAGAAAGATCGAGTAAAAGAGCGGGGCCGCGCTCATCCTGATTCATACGTGGAACCCATGATTTGAGGAGTTCTCCGATGGGTGGAGCCATCTCATCTAAGGTATGATTCTGTGCATCTAAAGGACGGGCTGGATCGATATGAAGCAAAGAAACCGGAGGAGTAGAAGAAATGCCAGACTCTTCCAATGAGTCGTGATAAGTTTTGAGGGCACCTTCTGCATCCACTCCATCCCCGATTAGAATACGATTAGAGACGCGTCCAGGCCCGTCACCTTTCTCCAAGAGACGGTTCATATTCGCAGCAGCAAACTTTCCCGCTTCCTCATCTAATTCAATCCCGAGTCCGACGCGCCCCGTCTCAAGACACATCGCAGCTAGATGAATACCTGAACCACAAGCTGGATCGAGTAGGACACCTGGTAGAAATTCTGAATTTGAAATGCGTATTGAACGCTCAACAGCAATAGACCAAGGGGTCGAAAGGCGCCGCATCTGATCATTCATGTGGACTTCTGGCTCACCTCTACGCGGTGAACTGGGCTTCAAACGCCGCGTGGCCCAAGATTGAGCGCGGCCATCGCAATTGACCGCCTGGTGCCCTTCGCTCATGGCTTTGATTCAGGGTACCACGGTATGGGCATTTCGGGTCGATTCAGATGGCTGCAAGAAGGGATAATTCCAATTCAAACCTAAGCCATGAGTTCTCAAGTTGATGCCCTTCACTTCCACCATAAGCAATTGGAGGAGGCAATAGAGTGGTATGTGTTGTCCCAGGTCCAAGTACACCTCGATCCTGTCCAATATCCAAACCAAGGATTGACCAAGGAAATCCATCGATGTAACAGATCCAAGGCGCTCCAGTCTCGCACATTGCATCGGGGCCGGCAGTTGCAGGGAGATCGCCATCGTCTAGTTCTTCTCCAGTATCAGCGTCCCATACTGTGTAGTGAACTTGAACACGGTCGCCTGGATCGGTGTGGACTGGCTCTGTATTTGATCCACGCATCAAATTGATATCCATGCCCACAACCGCGTCCATCACAGTCACATGAGATGCATTGATTGTGAAGGTGGTCTCATCAAGATCCTCCTTCAAATCAAGCATAGCAAAGTAAGATGAATTTTCACCGATACTCGGAACCAATAGACTTGTGTCATCACTCTCTCCAAAGACGATGGACTCGTGATCTGAAGTCAACATGAGATCAACGGTATTAGGTCCACGATTATGAATCACAACAACTGCACGATCGCCTTCGCCCTGATGCATCCATTCACATTCAACCTCCCCCGGATATAGGTACTCGTCGTCTTGATCGGACAGCACTTCTGGCATAACCCATGCATCATCTCGAGGCGTACAAGTATCAAACAAGAAATGGACCTCCCAGACCCAACGGCCATCTTCCATGAGAACATCATCGTTGCCAGCAGCCAATGACTCATCCATACTGTTGAGGAATGATACGAAGGAGAAACCAATGACACCGCCCATGAGAAGAATGCCCACCAGTGTCACGACAGACATCATGAGTGCGACACGTGGTATCGTCATCTCATTGATGCCAATAGGCACCGTCGGATGCTCCTCCTCCTCAGAAGCATCGGCAATCCATGGGCCTGTCATCGAGTTTGGCTTCCTTCTACCGCGAATCAACCTATCCACGGAATGGGAATCACGGAGGCTACTCTTGAGCCATCATCGCTGCCTGGCGACTTTGAGCGAGCCAGACCACTAATCCGAGTTCAATTGCGAGAACAATCAGAGCGATGAAAGCGTTCGTTGGTTCGAGTAGTTCGGATCCCATAGTGAGAATAGCCATGAGGCCTGCAAACACGAGATCGGTAGCTCCCCAAAACCGTAACATCTTGCGTAATTGGAGGATCCCCGTTAACCAGGTAAGCGTCGAAAGTATCAGTAAAGTTGAGAGGAACGCGATGTTAGGCAATGGCGAGATAAGGATTCCAAGAACCAACAGAATATGTGCATCAATGAGGTGAGCTGAAGTCCAAATTCGACGAGGCTCCTGAATAGTGAACAACGTCGCGACAAATGATGTAGAACCCATTACCAGTAGAATAGCCCCAAGGTTCTCCTGAAGAATGGGAATCGAGGAGGAAAAAGCGAAGATGGAGATGGCGATACTAAGCACAGTACCCATCAGAACTGCAGATTGAGTCCACTGAATCCCTCGACGAAGCCCAAGGATTGAGGCAATTAGTCCTGCAGGACCTACAGAGAGTAAGGCGATTCCAAAGGTCCAAACAACCCTTCCACCGGCGCTTCGATGGTCTTCAAGACCCGCTTCACGACGTCTGCCTTCAATCCAATCCCAAAGCAGAGCCATACCAATAAGCACGATTTCGAGGGTAGCCCATATCATTGTCCAACTGATTAACGGATGAGTATCAGACAACACGTCTACGCTACCAAAAGAGGGAGTTCCACCAAGAGGTATACCGAGGACTCGTGCAATGAAAAGGGTTCCAAGCAACCATTCCAACGCAGAAGGAATTCGTTTCAGAATATCCTTCCTGCCAAAGAGTGAAACAGCGATGAGAACCAAATTCATCGCAGCCAAGATGAGAAGGAGGCGCTGGTCACTTATTGATGCACCAACTACACTCGAACCCAATCCAACAATCACGGCAAGACCTGCCATTGTGATAGCAATCGGTGATTCGATTCCGGCGATATCCGGCAGGGTCAAATTACTTTCATTAGCCCTCCACCTAGATACAATTGTCAGTAGAATACTCTGCAATCCAATCCCGATTAATGCTAACATGAGGGCCGACGGAAAGAGAAGTGCAATAGCAAGACCAGCGACAAGCATCACTCCAAGGAACGAGGTCACTACAACTGGGCGATGATGAATATCGCCAACCATCAAATCTTGAATCCCAGAGGCATCCGATACCTTGGATCGCTTCTTCTGTTTTTGAAGAAGTTCAACTATCCTCGGATCGATGACTCGCATGCCCGAACCACTCTGTGCAACAGCTGTCTTAGCACGATCCTCCGGTGAGAGTGCTAAGGCAGCCTCAGCAGAAGCCTCACTGCTGAACATCAGAAGGTTCTGAGAGGTGGGTTCGCCTGTCTCGTCCTGCGAAGAGAGTTTCTGAATTACTTCCTGTGCTTGAATCAAGGAAGAAAGTTGCTTATCGCGCGTGGATACTTGTCGAATCTCTGAACGTAGTTCTCCATTCACTGAGATCATTAGACTGGATATTGCAAACAAGAATAGAGCCGCATACAAATGCAAAGAGTGCCCCGTGAGTATGAAGGAAACTGTGATACTTGACATTAGGAAAAGTGCAGCGAAAGAGGAGCGAATGATTTCGTTAAGATGAGATATTCTTGGAAGGAAAGCAAGGATAGGAATCGTAGCACAGATGAACATTATCCAAGCAGTGCCTGCCTCATCGAGGAGGAAAGGGGCAGTCATTGGGTATGCTGCAACCCGATCCATGCTAGTCCCCCAAACAAGGACTCCGAACCCGATTGTAGAGAGGTTCAGGATGTGCAGATTACTCTCTTCGCTTCGATTCCGATGAGTCCAGGTCAGAGCATTAGTGCTGATTAAGAGAAGAACTAGCCAATAAGCAGCCATCTCATGACGCCAAATTAGGACATATATTGTGAGGGCACTCAGCGCCAATAGAAGACGAGGGTTTTCCTGATGTCGATCGAAAGCATCCGCTCCAATGTGAACCCCGAGGAATATGGAAAACAAAACGAGTAGATGGCTTCCAGTCATACCATCCTCAACAGTAACTGACAACAATGCGATTAAACCAAGGATGAAACCAAGATTCCAGACCTTCATCAGACCTGAATCTCGGAGTCGGGCTGAGACCTCTTGAGTTCCGAGGAAACGCTCAGCAAGATTCACTCCTCCATCGGGGTAATTGAGATTCACAATAAGTTGCAATAGGGCGCTTACACCAAGGAATAAAGTGAGAGGTGTCCCATCAAATTGAACCGTTGGGAGTCCCGAAAAATCGTTTGTCACCGAGAATGTTTGTACGATTGAGGTGAGGGCTCCCATGAACAACACCCAAGTCCATGGAAGAAGGGCTGTTACTCCAGAGAGGCTTGGAGAAGTCCTCCGTACTGCAAGATAGGTTGTTGCTATCATCATCAAAAGTACCGAACTGAGAAGAAGAAGCCCGCCGTCTCCTCCTTCTGTAGAAGGTCGGGATGGAATCAGAACTGTCAGAAGAACAACAATGCTGACTGCTCCTGTCCAAAGTACCCTATCGGTAACATTGTCTTGATTCGACAAAATCAACCATGCAGCAATAATCACTGCACCCACAGTGAATGTTCCATACGCATCAATGAACGATGGAAGTTCGAACAGGCCTGCATCGAGAATGATGAGGAGAAACGTGAGTGCGCATAATCCTCCTCCATTAAGGGTAATAATCCTAGACGGAGGCACACCGCGAACCGTGAGGTACGATCCGCTAAACACTGTCAACAGACCTGTGACCATTGCAAGAGCAAAGGACGAATCTTCACGATTTGCACCGATAGCCATCAACGCCCCTATTAGGCCTAGGCCTACTGAAACCGACCAAAGACCGGGGCGGCCAAGTCCGACAACATTTAGCCCTGTTGAGAACCAATTTTCTGAGGCTGAAAACCGGGAAGCCATGGCTGCATTGATGGCATTTGTGAAGATCAAAAGGAGAAAAAGGACCATGGGTGTCTCAATGGGAACAACGGTTAGCGAACCAATTTCGAAACCATTAGTTAACGCATGCATACCAATCCAAAGATTCGAGGAAGCGATTCCGAGCGACGCGAGGTTTCCACTTCTCCGATGAAGTGCAAGGAGTTGAAACAGAACTGATGCGCCAAAGATCATGCCAGCTACGCCAATTTCTCCTAACAATGAGCCCACAGTGGAGGAAATCGCAAGAAGAACTAGGACTGCTTGTGCTGCGATTGCATCCTCATCATAACGATAAGCAACGCCAACATTGACTCCTACCAATGCCAAAAGAAGGACACCCACGTAATTCTCACTAAGAGGGAAAATCCCAAACAATTCCCATGATCCAAGTTCAATCGCCAAACCATAGAGGATCTTCATTGCAATAATGAGCCAAACAATCCCGAGTTGACGCATCGCTGGACGAGGAACCCAACGCTCTCCAAGAGTAAATCCAAATCCAGCAAGAGCCATCAAACCAAGAAGGGCAAAGAGGGGGTTTTCGACGACGGTGCCGATTAGAATTGAAATCGCAGAATAAACTGTAATCATCGCGCCCATTAACGCCCAATTGAGGCGAATCTCTCCCTGGATAGCGATGTCCTCAATCAAATCCCGTTCTGGAGCAATCGGGACACTACCGTCCCGCATGACTCGCCCTGGTCCAA
>DAYJ01000048.1:0-2680 GCA_002506875.1 Euryarchaeota archaeon UBA40
CGAATGTTTTCTCGCCCATTGAGATTCGATTGGAAACCAGTTCCAATCCCTGCGAGAAGAACGCATCTCCCTCGTGTTCGAACCGTTCCATGATCCGGTCGGTAGATGCCCGCCATAGTGCGTAGGATAGTGGACTTGCCCGCACCATTGGGGCCGACGATTCCAAGAATTTCTCCACGTGGTATCTTTAGGTTGACTGACTCAAGCGCTCGGAATGTGGTTCGACCTTTCTCCTTACGAAATCGCCCGGTAATTTGTTCCTTCAGATATTTCGCCCCTCCCTTGACAGGGAAGTCAAGGGTGACTGAAGAGAGTTCGATTGCGTTTTCGTCCAAATCTTCTCACCTCAAAGATGCTTCACAGCCTTCGCTTCGTTCCTCACAAACACAATGCTACCAAGAATCAGAATCGCTACCGAAATTCCGACAGCTTGGATGACGTAAATAGGTTCGAGGACTTCCCAGTTTCCAGTGACAAGTGCCCGCATCAGTTCGATGTAAGTGGCAACCGGATTGAGTGCAAACATGTCATGATGCTCCTCAGGGATATGGCGCATGCCAAAGAATACTCCCGAAAGAAAGAATCCAGCTGTTACTAGGATACTCACGACGTGACTAGTGTCCCGGACATGAGTGTGCAAGATGGAGGTGACCATTCCGAGACCCATTGCGAGAGATTGGACACCTAGTGGTACGAGGGGCACAAGGAGGATAGTCCAAGTCATTTCAACACCCATTATGAGGAGAACAGGGGGGATGATGAGGCTTGAGAGGAGGAATCGTAGGGTCTGGAATCCACCGATCGCCCAGAGAAATACTTCTCTTGAGATAGCTACCTGTTTGATGAGCCCACTATTTCCCACAATGGCGGTCGTTGTGCCCGTAAAGGTGCGACTGAACATCCCGTAGGTGAGGACTCCGAGCAATATTTCGAGTACAAAGAGGGAGTCATCTTGACCCCTGAGGAGTGAGAAAACGATCCAGTATACGGCGGTAAGTGCGAGAGGCTCTACCATAGTCCACCCCCATCCAATCATAGTTCCATGGTATGTGATCTTCAAATCACGTCGGACGAAGTGCCTAACGAGGCGCCGATGGTTGTAGACGCGTTGGAACATGGTGAGTGGTGATGTGAGGATTCCGGGTCTTTCACCGGTGGTAGTCACCACCTTCGGTTCACCGGCCATGTATCTGAATGCCACGCGATGAGGTCATGAACCGTTCGCTTTCACGTTGTGCGATTGTTGGATTTATTACAACTCATTTCGACCGGCATCATGATATTCTCAAAGATTGTGCTACTAGTCGAAGGTCATGCGTGTTGCCATCAGTGCTCCGGATGACTTCGTGGCTCCCTATCTCCGCGAGGCCCTCGGTGAAGCCGCTGTGGAGATACCTCCAGAGGCTCTCGAAGATGGGGGTGGCGTCCTTCTCGATGCCTTACTAATGCCTTGTACTACACTAGTCCACTTCAATGCCGCATCACCTGAAGCAGGCAGGGATGATCGTGCAAGTCTCCTCGCGATGAGAGATGCGGCAAAGCCGATTCTTGGAGCAGTTAATCGGCATCAAGGGCTACATCTGATTCTAGTTGGTACTCTCCGTGTTCATCCTCAAGCCACACCTGATGATCCATTCTACTCGGGGGATACTCGTCTTGCTCCACGCGATGTCGCAGCAGAAGGCCAACTCTGGGTCGAGGAATCCGCATTTGAACACGCTGAAGCGGAACGTCCGGTTTCGATTGTCCGTGCTTCAAACGTACAAGGGGTAGTCCAAGAAACCGGAGAGGGGCATGGACTTCTCCATGCATTTGCGAGAGATGCCATCTTCGGTTGGGTATCAGTTCCAGGTGATGGCTCGCAAGCCAAGGATTTCATCCATGTCCGGGACCTTGTTGAGGTTATCATGGGCGTGGTGCACAATCCTCCACCTACTCGTGACGCCATTGCAGCAGGCACAGGTCGTGCAGTTCCATTGAGGGATGTTGCGCAACAGTATGAATCGATGACCGGGGCTGCCCCTCAGTATGGTAATGACGACTCTTCTGAGGTGTGGGGGGTTGTGGATGTGCTTTCCATTGAGGAACGGATTGGTTTCCGACCTCAAATTACTCTTGAGCAGATGATTGAGGAAGCAATGCAGAATGTCGGATGAGCGACGCAATCTTGATGCCTGAAGAACGATGGAGGTAAACCATGCACTTTTGTCCTCTTGACTACCGCTACGGCGACCAGTCGTTCAAGCGTATCTGGTCTGACATTGGTCGGCATGAAAGGCAGGTTGAGGTTGAACGTGCTCTTGTGTGGGCGCATCGTGAACTTGGTCGTGTAAGTGCTGATGATTATGCTGCAGTTGAAGCGATTTCAAATCCGGAGCATGTTCGGATTGAACGCGTTGCGGAGATTGAGGCCGAAACTCGCCACGATATTATGGCTCTAACTAAGGCCATGGCAGAAGCGGCTGGCGATGCTGGTTGGTGTATACATCTAGGGGCAACTTCGAACGACATTGTCGATACCGCGGTTGCTCTTCAATTGAGAGACTCGATGATTCTGTTACGCTCTGCACTATGTGAATTAATTCGAGTGACTGCAGATCTTGCCGAACGTGAACGAGATACAGTCATGTTGGGGAGGACTCATGGTCAAGCTGCAGTCCCGATTACTTTCGGATTGAAG
>DAYJ01000048.1:3077-3249 GCA_002506875.1 Euryarchaeota archaeon UBA40
AAGTTTCTCGGTGCAGTAGGTACCGGCGCTGCTCAGGGTGTTGATGCACGTGAGTTGCAACGCCTCATCCTTGAACATCTTGGCCTTGGTGTCCCTCTAGCTACGACGCAGGTTGTGGGTCGAGATCGCTATGTTGAGTATGTATCTTGGCTTGCGAATGTTGCCACGACAC
>DAYJ01000048.1:3542-3706 GCA_002506875.1 Euryarchaeota archaeon UBA40
GCTTGCGAATGTTGCCACGACCTGTGAGAAGATCCTTCAGGAGATTCGTAATCTTCAGCGTTCTGAAATTGCTGAAGCGGGCGAGGGTTTCGACGTGAAGAAGCAGGTGGGTTCCTCCACCATGGCGCACAAGAAGAATCCTATCAAGTCGGAGAATGCAAGTG
>DAYJ01000095.1 GCA_002506875.1 Euryarchaeota archaeon UBA40
GTTGGAATATATCCGGAGCGGGGGAACTTCAGGCAATCCAGGAGTAGACGATGTGATGGCGCCGTACATCGCGCATTATCCAATCTCAGGCCATACCTCGATGCGCTCATCGTGGTCAGCGGATACGTCCAACATCTCACATGTCATGATTGACGCTGGCCCATACCGGACCAGCCATTCCCAATTGGACCACTTCACACTCACATGGTACAAGGATGGACCAGTCATCGTCGACCCTGGACTCTTCAGTTATGAGGATGGACCGATGGCTGATTATTTCAGAGGATCTAGTGCACACAACGTGGTCGTGGTCGATGGCCAGGACCAACCAAAGACATACCCCATTATGGGGGCTGAAATCCTGCAATCCGGACCGAGTATTGGTATTCAATCCACAATTAAGATACATGGTTGCGATTGGATGCGTGCTATTGCCATCGTGGAGGAGACATCTCTGATTATCATGGATGATCTACGGTGTAGAAGAAGCCACGAACTCATCCAGACATGGCACTTAGACCCTCGATTTACTTTGAGGGAGGGAGAAGTGGGAGTCATTTTTGATTCCGATAGCCTTCAATCAGGATTAGTGGAATGGGAGACCAACTCCGATGTATCTCATTCAATAATCAACGGTCAGATGAATCCTATCCAGGGTTGGACAATTGATGCATATGAATCTGCAATTCCTGCCCCCGTCATCGAAATAAGCACTGAGAGCGAACATCTGCAAATCATCACAGTATTCCAAATAGAGGACCATCACCAATGGACCTCAGATATCACAGAGGAGGAAATGACAATCGAGATAGAAGGTAACGTAATATCAATCCACATCGAAGATGGATTATGGCGTTGGGATGACTGATTATTGATTCAGAACATCACTTATTCTTGAATCTCTTGAGCCGGAATGTCTCTTCACGCTCCATCTCTTCAAGTCGAAGCTGAATGAACACCTTTGCCTCCTCCATCTGAGGAATTACGACGAATTCAAGCGCATTCACACGACGTTTTGTGGCTTCAATCTCCTCAAGAAGACGCTTGAGGGTAGCTTCCATCTCGGCCGCCTTCACTATCTTCTCGATTAGTGCAGAGTACCCATCTGCGGCCTCATCGATATAGGGTGAACCACCAACAAGACCCATGCCACGCTCATCAATCGTACTGGTTAGATGCTCACCTGTAACACTCGGAACGACGACTCCCATGATATTACGGCGTTCGACCATGACTTCAGGATGGTTCGAAATTGCCATTGCAGCACTCTGAACAACAATCCCGCCCTCAACTGCACTGGCTAGATCAATACCCTGTTTCGCTTCACGGAAAGTCTGCACTAATTCCTCCCTTGCAGTAATCATCTCCGCTAGGAGTGTGCGGAACTCGTGGAAGAGTCCGTCTCGCTTCATCTTCAGGAGTTTGTAGCCATTCTGAGTCTGCTTGATACGACGTTTGAGATTGATGAGTTCGCTACGTGTAGGCTTAATGTCTAACGCCATTCACTCACCTCCTTACTCAATTTCTTGGTTCATCTCATCATTCTGTGTGCTGACCATACTTATCGATGAGTTCGCGATCCAGTCGCACAAGGTACTTCTCATCGATACTTGACATGAGGTTCCAGCATAGATCCAGAGTCTCGTCAATTGTTCGATCCTCGTCACGGTCTTGACGTAGGAACTTATCTTCGAATATGTCGGAGAACTTCAGCAGCTGAAGATCGCGCTCGTTGAGGGCGTCTTCACCTACAATCGCTACGAGTCCACGTAGTTCACGTCCTTCTGCATAAGCAGCGTACATCTGGTCACTGACCTTCTTGTGATCATCTCTTGTCGTCTTCTCACCAATGCAACCACCCATGAGCCGGGAAAGAGATGGCAAGACATTGATTGGAGGATAAATACCAGCCTGATGCAATTCACGAGAAATCACAATCTGACCCTCAGTAATGTAACCCGAAAGGTCAGGAATCGGGTGCGTAATATCGTCACCTGGCATCGTGAGAATCGGGAACTGTGTGATGCTACCCTTCTTGCCCTTCACGATTCCTGCACGCTCATAGAGCATCGCAAGGTCAGTGTACATGTATCCAGGGTAACCACGTCGACCTGGAACCTCTTCACGGGCAGCTCCAATCTGACGAAGCGAGTCACAATAATTCGTCATATCCGTATAGATAACCAGAACGTGATAATCGTGCTCGAATGCGAGGTACTCGGCCGCAGTCAACGCAAGCCGAGGTGTAATGAGTCGCTCGACTGCAGGATCGTCAGCGAGATTGACGAACAGAACTGCATTCTCTAGAGCGCCAGTGCGCTCAAGGTCAGTTCTGAAGAAGTTATACTCCTCAGCAGTGATCCCCATTGCGCAGAATACTACGATGAACTCTTCATCGCTATCCTTGAGCTTTGCCTGACGAGCAATCTGGAGTGCAATGTCGTTGTGCGGAAGACCTGATGCACTGAAAATCGGGAGCTTCTGACCACGAACAAGCGTAGTACAACAGTCGATTGCGCTGACACCGGTCTGAATAAAGTCGTGAGGAGATTGGCGCGAGTATGGATTGATTGCTGCACCGATAATGTCGGCCTTTTCTTCTGCTACGATATCTGGACCACCATCACGAGGTCGTCCTGCACCATCGAGGATTCTTCCGACGAGATCTCGACTCACAGGGAGCTTGAAGACATCGCCGAGGAACTTGACCCCTGCCTGTCTATCGATTGCTTCTGTGCCTTCGAATACCTGCACGATGACCGCGTCATCGGAAGTGTCGAGCACTTGGCCGTTCTTCATCGAACCATCGCTGAGACGAATCGTCACAATCTCGCCATAGGCGACAGGTTCGGTCTTCTCTAGGAACACCAATGGTCCCTTGATGTCTGTGATTGTCTTGTATTCCTTGCTAGTCATTCACGATCCCTCCTTCAGTTGGCCTCCACCGTTCCGGTGATTTCACCGACCATGTCATCGACAAGGCCTCCAATACTCTCCAGGTAACCTTCTGCGAAGCGAGCACGCATAAGTTCAGTTCGCGCTGGGACGTTCACAACGTCCTGAAGGCGGGCACCGGCGGCCATGGCCTTCTTTGCCTCGTCCTGGAAAGTTAGGATGGCCTTGGCCATCGCGTATTGCTGTTCAACACCACTGTAAGCATCGACTGGATCGAATCCGTTCTGCTGCAGGAAGTACTCGCGAATCATACGAGCAACCTCAAGGGTGAGTTGCTGATCGATAGGTAGTGCGTCAGAACCGACAAGCTGGACGATTTCTTGAAGCTCTGCTTCGACCTTCAGCAAAGCACTGATCTCAGTTCGAACTTCTGGGAAGTCGCTCGCGATGTTGTCGCGGAACCACTGATTCAGACTCTGCGGGTATAGAGAGTAGGAGTTGAGCCAGTTAATTGCAGGGAAGTGACGCTTTCGAGCAAGACCAGCGTCTAGACCCCAGAAAACCTTCACAATCCGCAGAGTACCCTGGCTGACAGGCTCGGAGATATCCCCGCCGGGAGGAGAAACGGCACCAATGACTGTGACAGATCCATCGTCACCATTGAGAGTCTCGACACGACCTGCACGCTCGTAGAATTCCGCTAAGCGGCTGGATAGATATGCGGGGTAACCTTCCTCACCGGGCATCTCCTCAAGTCGACTGGAAATCTCACGCATAGCCTCTGCCCATCGACTGGTAGAGTCAGCCATGAGAGCAACGTCGTATCCCTGATCACGGAAGTACTCGGCAATCGTAATTCCTGTGTAAACAGATGCTTCGCGAGCTGCAACTGGCATGTTTGAGGTATTTGCAATCATAACAGTCCGGTTCATCAGCGGCTTGCCAGTGTTTGGATCGATTAGTCCTGGGAATTCGTCCAGCACTTCAGTCATTTCATTTCCGCGCTCACCGCAACCAATGTAGACCACGAGTTGTGCGTCTGAGTACTTCGCAAGAGACTGCTGAGTTACCGTCTTGCCGGAACCAAACGGACCGGGGATTCCTGCCGCTCCACCCTTAGCGAGTGGGAAAAGGAAGTCGAGAATTCGCATGCCAGTGACAAGCGGAGTATCTGGTGCGTATTTCTGAGTGTAAGGACGAGGGTGGCGAACGGGCCATTCCTGCATCATCTGAATCTCGGTGCCATCGTCAAGGGTGCACACCGTCTCAGTCACAGTGAACTCACCGCTATCGATGGACTTGATTGTTCCAGAGGACTTTGGAGGGACCATGATCTTGTGAGTGATGGTTTCGGTTTCTTGGACCGTACCAATGATTTGTCCACCGACTACCTCGTCTCCTGCAGAAGCGGTTGCAACGAAATCCCACTTCTTCTCAAGGTCGAGGCCATCAGCATCTACACCACGAGTGATGAATACGCCCATGACCTCTTCCAGAGTCTGGAGTGGACGCTGAATTCCATCATAGATGGAGGTCAATAGACCCGGGCCCAACTGGACAGAGAGTGTCTGTCCGGTGCTGAGAACAGGCTCGCCAGGACGAATCCCTGAGGTGTCCTCATACACTTGGATGACAGATTGTTCGCCGTGTATCTCGATTACTTCTCCCATCAATTTCTCATGGCCGACTCGGACCACTTCATACATTCTTGCATCGATTCCTGTCGCAGTTACGACAGGTCCTGAAATTCGGTAGATGACGCCTTCATTATTGCTCATTTCTTTCACTTCCGTTTTTTTTTAATTACTTCCAGAGGTCGAC
This sequence comes from Euryarchaeota archaeon UBA40, assembly GCA_002506875.1. Taxonomy (GTDB): domain Archaea; phylum Thermoplasmatota; class Poseidoniia; order Poseidoniales; family Thalassarchaeaceae; genus MGIIb-N2. Next base: position 4,717 of record DAYJ01000095.1, read on the forward strand.
ACCGAGTGCCTTCCGAATGGACTCCCGTAGGGTGTTGTCTTCCTCGGTTCCAATACCAAGGAAGGTAGGGGTCACGCTGAGGTTAACCTCATCGCGAATTCGCTCTGGGAGTCGGGAAAGATCCCCAGAGTCGAGAACGACGATGCCAACATCCTTGTCGGCAATCATCGAGCGGCAGAGAGAGGCAAGTTCCTCCTCATCCGCGGGATTATGGAGATGCGTTACGCCAGCAAGCTGGAATCCAAGAGTGAATTCCGGGCTACCGATAATTGCAATTTCCATATTTAATCCTCACAATGTCAAATGCGCTTCAATCACGGGCTCAGGGAGACCGGCCGCCTTACCGCGCACAAGCAGGCGTAGATTCTCGACTTCGAGCAATTTACGCTCGATGTAGTATACAATCGGCATCGCCGAGATTGGATGCAGATGTGAAAAACGAAGTAATAGTTCGCTTCTCTTGTGGTGGAACAAATCAACGACTGGATCCATAGTTTTGGACTCTGAATACAACTGTAAGGCCTCTTCAAGACCACTATCGTCAAAGGACAACGTACGTCGAACTGCTTGAAGAACATCATCGAGGTTGTTCGCCTGGATCAGGGCCGCCTCAGTGGCGCGGGAAAGTCCGCTGCCGGGGAGGAAGATGGCGGCACGCTTCTCAGACGAAATCTCTTGACGCATTGCCCGCATGATATTGAGTACATCCCTGTGAGCGATTTCCATCTTGAGATATCGGCGTAGCGAGGCATTAGGGCCACGATTAGGAATCACTGACAATGCTGACTGATAGTAAGAACGATCTAGAGCATCCTCATAATCAGCGAGGGTTGCTTCAGGACTCATATCACGGAAAATACGACGCCCTAGCCCGGTCTTTGAGACGCTGGCTGCAGCTTCTTCAAGCGTCGACGAGGAATCGACAATAGCAATCCATTCTGCATTCTCAGGGTTCTCCTTGGGGAGAGCGCTATTACTGAGGCGATCGGTTTCAATGCCTCTGTCAACCGCCCGTAGTACCGCTTTTGCCTTATTATGGTCAATCTTGGTAGCCCAGACGCCAACAATGTCAGAAAGTTCGCCTTGACAGAACTTGAGCACTTGATGCACCTCACGATCGAGGTTGTGACTCAATCCGGCTTCAACGAGCTCTGCACCGGCGAGACGGTGAGCATACAAGTCGATATCTTGACGGTATCCTGCGTCTCCTATACTTGCAGCGATAGCATCTGGTTTTTGCTTAATCAACTGGCGAATTCGGGTTCGATCGAGAAGACGTCCGCGACGGGAGCGAGCACGCGCCGCCGCATTAGCCCAATTTCCTCGACCGAACATTTTCATCCCACCGATTAAGCTCCAAAGAGGGTCCGATTGACATCTCCAAGGGAGGTCAACCATGCATCATTCAATTTTGAGTCGAAGGTATAGTCCAAGCTGATACTGCCATCGTCAGACACCAACATGAAGCCACCGAGGGCTTCTACGTCGTCACCCAAAGTGAAGCCGCTCGCCTTCTGTTCGAGAGCGGAGCGATCGATTGCTGCAGGTCGGAGGGTCATCTTGCCCTTTGCTTCTGCCTTTGCATCCTTCAATAGGGAATCCAACATCGCTGAACGCTTGCCGAGTTTCGGACTTCCGAGTTTCTCACGCACTGCATCGTAGGTCAGATCAATTTGCACACGCTTTGCAATCAAGATGTCCTTCTGGTTAGACTGGCGGGCGCTGGCAACGGATTCTACACCGATTTGTGCTGCTTGCTTCTCAGCCATAGCCATCGCATCTGAGCTAATGGCGGCAACCTCGGAGCTTGCTCCTTTGGAAATCCGCTTCGCTTCTGCCTTCGCTTCCGCGATAATCTCCGATGCCTCAGCTTCGGCCTGTGCCGCGATATCCTTGGCGAGTTTTTCTAGACTCATGTCACTGTCCTCATGTATTCATTCGTGTGTTCAGAACGGTTCACGCAGATGTTCACATTAGGAACATTGCGAGGAAACCGAACAGGACAATCGTCTCAGGCAATGCCGTGAAGATCAGACCTGTAACGAACTTGTCTCCGTCCTCAGCGACCATGCCAACTGCTGCTGCGCCGATCTGACCCTGGCTAAGACCGGTGCCAACACCGGCTAGACCGAGAGCAATCCCAGCGCCCAGGGGCATACCCCAAGAGTAGCCGCTGCCGTTCAGAGCTGCATCTGCTCCGGCCGCTGCGACCACGTCTGTCAAGCCAATAACGGCCAACAGGACAATCATCATTCGTAGTGCGTTCCTCATCATTTTCGGGTTCATTTCTTCTTCCTCCGTGTGTTTGTATCCGGCGCGAAACCGCGCGGGAATGTCATTGTTGCCCCGTGTCCACCTCCACGAACCGGGACCGGCCTCCGAGGGGCGCGAAGGCCTTCCCGGAAGCAGTGTAGAATTGGCGCATCCACTCGACGAAGTGGAGACGAGCAGCGTGGATGTTCGGACTAAATACTCCAAGAACCCATGCGAAAATTTGGACGCAGAACCAACCGATGAGAGCGAGAACTGCAACGAGAATTGAGCCGCCTGTTGAGAACCCTTCAACAATCATCGGATAGAGTAGAGAATTGCCTGCTTCAGCAATTTTAACGCCGACGATACCCACTGCAAAGAGTCGAACGTAGGACAGAGTAGTGGGGAGCATCCCGATTGCTTCGATCGGAGCAAGTATGCATGCGACCCACAAAGGCACACCCTCATGCACCAAATGAACGAGGAGAAGAACCACGCCTATTGCAGCCGCGATTAGACCTCCTAGCTTGAGATTGGAAAGCAGCTCAGCATATTCTGG
>DAYJ01000076.1 GCA_002506875.1 Euryarchaeota archaeon UBA40
TAACGAGATGTCGATTACCAATCTATTCGGAGAGAAGGTCCCTCGTATCGCACCACTGCCGTGGAGTCCCACTGAGGTCAAGGTTGAGGTCCAGAACAAGGTCGATGTCCTCGTTTCGGGCGCTGATATCGAGAAGGTCGGTCAGACCGCTGCTAACATTGAGCGCGCATGCCGAATTCGCAAGCGTGACCGGCGTGTATTCCAGGATGGCATCTACATTGTTGCCAAGGCGGAGACGGAGTGAGGTGAGTAAATGTCCGAATACGAAGACATGACTGTTGCAGAACTCAAGGTGATTCTGAAGGAGCTCGGGCTATCGAGCACTGGTAAGAAAGCCGATCTTATTGAGCGCCTCAAAGCGGCGTCTGAGGATACTGCTGACGAGGAACCTACCATGGTAGAGGAAGCTGATGAAGAGGTCGACGATGACGACGACTTCGACGACTTCGATGATGATTGGGATGATGATGATGAAGATGAGGAAATCCATCGTGCTAAGCAGAAGCCTGAACTTGATGACGAGACCCGTAAGGCTCTCGCTACTCGTGATGCTCAGGGTCGTAAGCAGCCCAAGTTCCGTCGTCAGGAGTGGTACCGTTACAAGCGCCTTTCCCGTTCAGGGTGGCGCAAGCCGAAGGGATACCAGTCCAAGCAGCGCCTGAACATGAAGTACAGAACTCCGATGGCACGCGTTGGTTATGGAAAGATCAAGGCAGCACGTGACCTTCATCCATCTGGCTTTGAAGAGGTTCTTGTGCACAACACTGAGGGCCTAGATGGTGTCAATCCATCTACTCAAGCGGTTCGTATTGGACGTGGAGTAGGTAATCGAAAGCGCAGTGCAATCCATGACAAGGCCGATGAGATGGGGATTCGTATCCTCAACCGCCGCCCTATCGAGAAGAGAGGTGACCTCTGATGCAGATTACTAACCAGCGCCGTATGGCTGCCAGCATTCTATCGAAGCGTGAAGGCAGAACTGTTGGTGTCCACCGTATCTGGATTCATCCTGACTACATCGACCAGGTGTCGAGTGCAGTCCAGAAAGAGGACATTCGCGAACTCATTGATGAGGGCGTCATCAAGGCGCGCCCAATCAAGGGTACCAGTCGAGGTCGAGCCCGTAAGGCAGACATCCAGCGTGCTAAGGGTCGTCGTGTTGGCCACGGAAGTCGTAAGGGTTCGAAGAAGTCCCGTACTCCAAAGAAGGAGAAGTGGATGAAGACCATTCGGGCTCAGAGGCGAGTTCTCAAGGATTTCCGCGAGGTCGGAACTCTTGATCCGAGCCAATATCGCTACTACTACCGTAAGGCCAAGGGCGGGAGTTACCGTTCTATCGCGCACATGCGGGCCAACATTGAGTTGGATGGAATTTCTATTGGAGGCGATGAATGATGGCCGTACACGGTAAGAATCAGCGAGCGAGGTATAAGCGTCGACGCACAGGTGAGACCGACTATAGGCGGCGCCTCAAGTTGCTCCGCGGGGAGTCCCCACGTGCTGTTGTTCGAATCAGCAATACACGCATCATAGCTCAGATTGTAGAATTCGACCTTGGCGGAGACAATGTCCGGCTTCAGTTCACTAGCAGTGAACTCCGTTCTCACGGCTGGCCCAAGGATGCATCTGTCAAGTCCGTACCTTCAGCCTACCTAACCGGATTTGCATTGGGTAAGAAAGCCCTCTCAGCAGGTATCGATGAGGCAGTCCTCGATATCGGCCTCGCTGCATCTACACGTGGTAATCGCGTGTTCTCTGCTCTCAAGGGAATGGTTGATGCCGGAATGCACATCCCTCACAGCGAAGAAATTCTTCCATCCGATGACCGCGTTAATGGCGAGCATATCAATGAGAAGCTTGCAGGGGCAGTCGAGAAGACTCGTACCAAGATCGAGGGGGCGATGTCATGAGTGAGGAATTCACTATTGCACCAGGTCTTGCTTGGGCTCTTGGCCAGGTTGAGGACGACTCCACTGCTGGCGGTCCACGCCGTCGCGGTCCAGATCCGCGCCTCGCGTTGAGGGAATGGGTCCAGAACGGCGCCCGTACTCGTCTCGGACGCATGGTTATCAGCGGAGAAATCACCTCATTTGAACAAGCGATTTCTTCCCGTCTCCCTATTCGTGAGCCTGAAATTGTTGATGCTTTCTTCCAGCCGAATCTCCATGTTGAGATGATTGGCCGCCCTCGTCGTATTCAGCGAATGACCGACTCCGGTCAGAGGACGCGCTTCAACGTCATGGTTGTCGTAGGTAACAAGGACGGCGTCGTCGGTCTTGCTACTTCGAAGGGCAAGGAGGTTGCAGCAACTATTCAGAAGGCTACTAACAAGGCTAAGCTCAACATGATCAGTGTTCGCCGCGGCAATGGTTCGTGGGAATCCGGTGGTGGACCGGGCCGTTCTGTTCCAATGAAGATTACTGGCCGGGCAGGCTCCACGCGCATCACCTTGATGCCAGCACCTACTGGAAAGGGTCTCGTTATCGGTGAGACCGGTCGTATGATTCTAGACATGGCTGGAATCACCGATGTCTGGTCAAGCAGTAAGGGTCAAACCCGTACCCAGTACAACTTCGCTCGGGCAACTTTCAACGCTCTGAAGGAAACCAACCTCCTCCGTATCAGTCGCGAGGATGTTGAACGTCTTCATATCGCACGTGGAGGGATGTCCTGATGGCTTGGCTTGTAATTCGTGCTCGTAGCGATCGTGGTGTAGAGCGATCTATTCGTGAGACTATGGGGCACCTCAACCTCACTCGTGTTAATCACGCGGTAATTATCCCTGAGAACGATACATACGCTGGAATGCTCCAGAAGGTCAAGGACTACGTGACATGGGGGCAGGTTAGTGCCGATTCCATTGCTACCCTTCTTCGTGAACGTGGACGTTTAATCGGCGATAAGCCGGTCGATGATGCAGCAATTTCTGCATCAACTGACCATGGTGATATCGCTTCTTTTGCAGCTGCAATCGCTTCAGGCGATGCTACGATGAAAGATGCTGCTGATTTGAAGCGCGTTTTCCGACTCCATCCTCCTCGTGGAAGCAAGGGTTGGGGTGGACTCAAGCGAGCGTACACTGTTGGTGGCGCTCTGGGTCACCGAGGTGCAGCGATTGAAGATCTCGCTGCAAGGATGATGTGAGGTGAATAATATGCCATCGAGAACCAACAAATTCCGAGGAAGAAGCCGCTATCACGGCCGAGGAAAGAAGGCTGGCCGTGGTGCAGGAAAGCGCGGAGGTCGAGGTAATGCTGGTCTAAACAAGCACCGGCTCATGACTCGTCTGAAGTACATGCCAGGTCATTGGGGGATGCACGGTTTCAATCGTGATCCTAGCCTTCGTACTGTCCACAACAGTGTCAATGTCTCTGTTGTCGAGAACATGCTCGGCGACGACGACACAATCAACTTGGGTGAGATGGGTATTGACAAGTTGCTCGGTTCTGGTCGAGTAACTCGTGCTTTGCACATTACCGTAGAGCATGCCTCTGCTCGCGCAGTCGAGAAGATTGAGGCCGCTGGTGGTTCCGTTACCCTTGCTGAGGGTGACGAATGGGAAGAGGAGTAACTCTGCCAATCTAATGGGGTAGGAAGCGAGATTCAGGAAGTGAGTGCATGGTTGGACGTGGAGTGAACACCATTGGTGCAGTCACCATGGCCGTCTTGTACTGGGGTGGCCTGATTTACTGGCGCTCCGACGAACTATTCGGAACTGATTCTGCAGCACAGATGGAGGCCGGATACCTTCTCTTGGCTAGTGTGCCATATGCTTTCTTCTTCATGTGGGGGCTTCGAAACGACTTGCCTGAACAGATGTCGGATAACCCCTTCCTGAAATATACCAAACTCTACATCTGGTTGCTGTATGTCGCTGGACTCTTCTATTGGTGTATCTTGGACTCGCAGAATGTAGGTTTCCTTCTTGTAGGGATTATGATCTTGGGTGCAGGGACTGCTGCGTCGATTGCCTGCCTAATCTACACGGGCGATGAATCGAGTCGGCTCTACGCTCTCAGGCGTCTGGTTGACGTATATCCTTCAATCCAGAAGCCGGAGGGGCACGTCCGATTTATGTCGAAACTATGGACGACAACTCTTGTTCTAATCGTCTACTTCATGATGACGAATGTGATGATTTTCGGCCTTGCTGAATCCACGCTCGACATATTCTCTTCCTTCCGTGCTATCATGGCTGGAGCCAGTGGTTCCATCATGCATTTGGGAATCGGTCCAATTGTTACTGCATCGATTATCATGCAACTCTTCGCTGGTGCGAAGATCATCAATCTTGATTTACAGGATAGCGATGATAAGCAACTCTACCAGGGAATTCAGAAACTTCTGGTTCTCTTTATGATCCCAATCGAGTCAATTCCTCAGGTGTATGGTTTCCTTGATCCTCATCCCGATTTCATCATATCCTACGGTGAAGGATGGGCTCAGGCACTTATTGTAGTACAACTTTTCCTTGGATCCTATCTTGTGTTCTTGCTGGATGAGCTTGTTAGTAAGTGGGGTATCGGTTCTGGTATCTCTCTATTCATTGCTGCAGGTGTTGCTCAGTCCACTTTCGTGGGGACTCTCTCTCCGCTACCTACGGTCGCAGAGGCGCCAATCAGCCTCGATAACCCTCCATCAGGGACTCTTCCGATGATCTTCTACACCCTCCGAACGGCCTCGAACTTGGAGATGACGCAAGGTGGAGCCGGAGGAGGGGGTATGTTCGAAACCATGTTGCTGAATCATGCGAATCCAATCGCTGCCCTAGTATCTTCAATCGTTGTGTTCCTAGTTGTAGCCTATGCCGAGTCCTCCAAACTCGAACTACCATTGACCCACGGTAAGATGAGGGGCCACAAGGGTCAGTATCCTATTCGCCTCGTTTACGCTTCGAACATTCCCGTGATTTTGATGGCAGCACTTCTCGCAAACGTGAATATGTTCACGTTGCTATTCTGGAGCCATCCAGTGCTTTCTACGGTTCCGATACTTGGCCGAGAAGGGGCCTTCTCGATTGCAAAATATCTCGGTGCCTACGATGCAGGAGCAACCACTGCGCAGGATGGTCTTGCTTGGTATATTTCGATGGTTAATGGTGTCCAAGATTGGCTAATACCTCTGCTTGAACAGAGTGGGGATGCATATGGTCATTCATTATGGCAGATTATGATTCACGTCTCAGCCTACGTAATTGTGATGACCATTGGTTCGATGGTATTCGCGAAGTTCTGGATCGAGACCACAAACATGAGTGCAAAGGATGTTGCTAAGAACATCGAGAGGACAGGAATGCAGATTCCAGGGTTCCGGAAGAACCCTAAGGTTGTCGAGCAGATCCTCGAGCGATACATCCCTCCTGTTACACTTTTCTCGGGTGCTTTCGTTGGTTTGCTAGCAGCTGGAGCCGACCTGTTGGGTACTGTTGGTAACGCGACGGGTACAGGTCTTCTTCTTGCAGTCGGTATTATCCTGAGGACCTATGAGCAAATCCAGAAAGAACAGGCAATGGAGATGCACCCTGTGCTTAGAGAATTCTTCGGTGCAGAGTAACCTGGATATTAGGGCTATTCTTCCATTCAGCATGCTGTTTTCATTCTCAATCTGGGTCTAAATGTTCATATAGAGATGGCATGTCGGAGGCCTGCTGAGTCAAGCCAGGCGTTGGGTCCTGAGTCCTTAGGGACGATGAAGAGCCCCATCAGGCTAGACAGCCGAGGCAGTGCGGCCACGAGCGAGGCTCGTGGTTAAGGAGGAAGATCAAAGGTTACAACTTGCTAATGCAAGTGTGCAAGAAATGTAACCTCGTCAATTTTGACTAAAGAACCAGCAAAGCGACTACAAACAACTCCTGAAGGATCGCGAGATTTCGCATGAAATCCGGTTGATCCTGCCGGAGGCGACCGCTATTGGAGTTCGATTAAGACATGCGAGTCAGAGCACTAGCTCGGCATACCGCTCAGTAACACGTGGGTAACCTGCCCTATTGTTTCGAATAACCTCGGGAAACTGAGAACAACACGATATAGTCCACTACGCCTGGAACGGTGAGTGGATAAAGATAGGATGGGCCTGCGGCGTATCAGGGTGTAGGGGGGGTAATGTACCCTCTAGCCTTCGACGCGTACGGGTTGTGAGAGCAATA
>DAYJ01000008.1 GCA_002506875.1 Euryarchaeota archaeon UBA40
TCTTCCAGGCTGATCTAAGCGCCCTATGGCCTCGCTCACCCCTATCGATGGTTTGAGGATAACGGAACCTAAGAGAGCCGTACTTGCTTCAGTTTACTCACTCTCGTCAGTCAATTCTAGTCGTACAATTGGCATAGGTCTCATCATGAGCATCAAGACCGCGCCTGCGGCTATTGCAGCACTCATACTGATGACTACTAGCATCTGCTGGTCGGATCCAGTGGACTCACCAACGCCCTCTTCTTGTTCTTCACCTGCATCCAGAGAATAGTTTGGATCTGGTCCAACATTAGCAGGGTGGTCGTCGAGGTTTACCACGAATCGACCTGAGGTCAAGTTTCCATCAGACCGTTCATCGATGTAGTCGAAAGTACCGGCGATTATACCGGTGGATACGTTGAGTGCTACCTTCCAGATTACTTCACAGGTCGAATCAATCTTGGTTCCGTTATCATCCAGTGCACAGGATGAACTAAGATTCCCTGATGAGATATCTTCTGTTCCGTTGTATAGTCCGTCTCCGTCCATGTCAATTGTCAGATGATGAGTGATATTCTCTGAATTATCCACATTGCGGAACCAGATACTATCGTTGGTGAATAGGACCTGTCCAGTAATATTTGCTGGAACTGCGCCGTTTTCTCCCACAATTACGGTAAATGTTGTAGGATCGTGTGCGGTTGTTGTAGGGGCAGTTAGGCACATGCAGAGAAGAAGTCCTACGGTCATGAGTCCTCTTCGCATGGGCGTCTGACTGGGCCGATGGCTTCAACACCTTCGGACCGGTGCGCATGACATTCGCTGAACTGGGGTGCTCTGATGGAAGGACGGATTATTGCAGGATACGTCATCGTTGCACTTCTGGGCACAGTGAGCCTCGGTGCCGCAGTTATGGCCATTACTGCTGCTGGTATTGATTCTGATGATGATTCTTCAGGAGTCACTCTTTTCGATCCCTTGATTCAGGATGTCGAGGGACATGATCACCGTAACGGATCCCAGCATAACCTCTCTACTCCTAATGTGGAGGCACTGTCATTCAACCCATTGACCGAACCAGGAAACGCTGAGGTCCAGGTTGCCGATGCACCTGACGGTCGTCGCTACGCCTACATCGCTGGATGGAAGGAAATGCACATCGTCGATGTAACCGATCCTCGCAATACAACGGTAACCGGCGTCTATCTAGATCCCAATACACAGGTGCTCGATGTCAAGTATCTCGAATACAATGGTCGCGAATATATCATTGTCCAAAATCAATTGGTAGATAGTGGGAATGCAGATCCGAATGTTGGTGAATGGGGTGACCCCGTGCAAGTGACTGTTACTCTAGTCGATGTTACAGATAAGGCAAACCCGACATATGTTGATTCCTGGTATGATGCAGATCATCCTAGTGGCCCCCACAATCTCTACACTCACATGATTGATGGCGAGTGGTATATCTTCGTCGCGAATCCGGATTATGATGACTGCGATGTCGGACAAGGAGATGCCTGTGGTGGTATCACCATCGCTCATCTGAACTTCGCTGCTTATGGTGATCTTCCTCGTATTGTCAAGGTCGGTGAGGCAGAAGTATCCTGGGAGACCACCCGTGGGGGTTGGATCTACATCCATGATATGACAGTCCAAACTTGGCCGGGTGATGACCCCGAGGATCCTCGTTACGGACGGACCTATGTCTATGGCGCATACTGGGAGGCGGGGCTTCGGATATTCGATGTGAGCGATGTCCCACATCCAAACAAGGATATGGCGGAGTATCTGTTCATCGGCGGGGCATGTCGCCTCTCATGGGGCACTCAAGCTGGATGTAACTGGCGGGCTCCAGAAGTTGGCCAGTGGATGGACTTTGCCGATCTCGATGATGATGGCCAACCCGACAGCGGAACTACAGGTAACGAGAATGGTGGAAGATCTTCTTACATCCACTATGCTGAACCCTTCGATGAAATGGTTGACGCAAGTCATCTCGGTTACCCCGCAGGAAAGATGCACCTGACCTTCCTCGCAACAGAAGTTCTCTCAACGAGTATTGGAACCGGTATGGCATACCTTCTCGATACTACAGAGTATACTAACGATAATGGTAATCTTCGATTTATTCCGAAATTGGTCCACGATTGGGAGATTCCATATGCAGATGATCATTTCATCCCAACTGGCGAGGAATGGCTCCTCTTCTCACCACACAATGCAGATTTGCACATCTTCCAGACAGGGACGCCTAATCGTCCCGATCAAAGTCATGGAGGCGCATGGGATGCCCGTATCTACCTGAGCCATTATCATGCTGGCCTATGGGTCGTTGATGTGGAATCTCTCTTGGTTGCAGGTCTTGATGGAACGATGAATCGGACTCAAGTGTATTCTGACTCCACAGTTGCCTTCCACCTTCCTAATGCAGGTGAGGGCGTGATTCTTGACAGCGACTACTACGACTTCGGTTGGGTCCCCTTCCTCTGGGCTGCCGAGTATCATGAGGGTTACACATACCTATCTTGCATCACTTCTGGGCTCTACATAGTGCAACTTGACATCGATAAGCCGTATGGTCCTCCAGCGTGAGATGCCTCCAATCGAATCTTTGAACATCACCTTCCTTTACGCAAAGGCATGTCACGTATCGTGTCGAGTATCTTGTTTTGTTTCCTGATGCTCTCAGCTCCGCTTGCGGGTTGTTTCGGTTCACAAGAGGGGGGCTTGCCCTCAAGTGAGGATTTACAGATTTCTGGCCAATTGGTAGGTGGTGACTGGAGTGTAGTTACACTGAGTGCGTCAATCGATCTCTCTGTTTACATTCCATACTTCGTAGTCGACCCAGGGAGCCTTCGTGCCCAGAACGGTACAGTCCTCGATTTGAATGCGGGTGATTCGCAGGATGTTCGCTGGCTTCTTCCTCCTAGGAATTCAGTTGCAATGCTCCTTATTGGAGAGTATACTCGCACAGATTGGCCCGTACGTGCGGCGAACGAATCATGGCTTGATTGGAGCCTAGATGCATCTAACGGTGGCTCGATTACAACTATTCCTAACGAGGACAATGGCACTTGGAATTGGTTGGGTGCGCATGACTCGGATGGTGGACCAGTTACAGTGGTGCAGTTTGAGACAGTCCGGCCACAGCGCACGGATCTAACCATGGATGATGGCGTGGATGCTTCTGCTGGATGGGTAGATGGTCGTTCGGTCTACGAGTGGGTTGATTTCATCACTGACGAGACACCAGACCCGCTCGATCCTGCCGATGGTGCCGTAGGTTATCTCGATCGCTGGATTGGTAATGGAAATCCCGCTTATGAGGATGCAATCACCTACTTTGAAGGCGTCCTCACAGGATTCGGTCTACGGACCGAAGTTCACCGCTTCCAGTCGGGGACATTGTGGGCCGCAAATATTTGTGGATACAAGGATGGAACCACATACCCCGATGAGTGGCTCGTCTTCGGCGGCCATTTTGACATCGCACCATATGCTACTCCGACTTCATTGATACCTGGATTTGAGGAGACCGGTTATGGTACCCGGACAGGTGCATATGACAATTCAGCAGGTTCAGCAATGGTCTTGACAACAGCAGGGGCGTTGGCAGATTTCGATGCACGTCGTACCATGGTATTCTGCCTATGGTCAAGTGAGGAGGAGGGGCTGTGGGGTTCCTCGGCCTTTGCTGATGATTTACCCAGTGGTGTGACTGTGAGCAACTACCTGAATCTCGATATGGCTGGAGTCAACTATCCTGGCAACTATGCTCTCTCAGTATATCTCGGTCCTGATGGCACCGGTGACACAATCGACCAACCAGGGATGTTCCATCTTGCAGAATGGATTGGTGCAGATGCATTGGACCTTGGATATCAGATGGAGCGTGGTTCAGCAGAGTGGGCTTCCGGCGGTGAAAGTCCTCTCTGGCAGCAAGAGTACACAGATACCGTGGCAATCTATGAGTCGCCGACAGCTAGGAGTGATCACGACTCCTTCCAGCAAATCGGTGTAGCTACGTTGGGTTGGAACGGTGTAGTCGATGGATTCCCTTGTTATCACAAGACCTGTGACAAACTCCCTACTCTTGAGGAATACATGGAGACAGACAATGCAACTGGTGTCGCAAATTTGGCCCATTCATGGGATATTGTGACATGGTGGGCAGTGTACTCTTTCCTCCATATGGATCAGACTCCGGTACCGAATGAACTTGAATGATTCAAACGAACGATTGAACAGGGGTCGATTCGTCCCAGATATATGGCGCGAGTTGACACAGCGTTGATTCTCTGTATTCTAATGGCTATGGCGCCGCTTTCTGGGTGTTTTGGAGGTGACGATGTTGATGATATTGAGGAGTATGT
>DAYJ01000033.1 GCA_002506875.1 Euryarchaeota archaeon UBA40
CAAGTATGCTCCTGCTCCTCTCTTAATCGAGATGGTAGAACAAGGTAAGTTTGGACGCAAATCTGGCGAGGGATTCTATACCTATTGATTTCAAGGCATATTCATGCAGCCCGGTGGCACCCCTCAACAGCACACATTCACCCAGCAGGCAAATCCGAATGTACAACAACAGTACCCAAATGCACAGGCACATTACGCCTCTACCATGAACCAGATTGCAAATCCTGTAGTCATGCAGAGTCATCTGATGCAGAAGTCAAAAATGGCATATCTTCTGCTTGGGATTTTCGTCGGTTGGCTTGGCGTCCACAATTTCTACATTGGGCATACAAGTCGAGGACTCGCCCAACTTTTGATTTCTGTATTTACACTTGGGATCCTAGCATTCATTCCTGCAATATGGGCAATTATTGAGTGTATTATGCTCTTTACTTCACAATATCCTATGGATGCAAATGGCGTTCTTATGCGAGATTGATTAGGCCAGAAACGGCTGAATCCAGCGGATATAGAGCATCCATCCGAATACTCCGATACTAGTTACAAGCCAAGGCTTGGTAAATTTCTCAGACAAAGGTAGTGGGTCGTTTAATTGCCCCATCCTCCATGCCCATATGGAGCGGCCGAAGATTGCTATGAATGCGCCATAGATTAGTGGACTTCCAAGATTGAAGTTGAGAGCGGCTTCAAGATCTAAATGGCTGATTGCAACAAATCCACGAGTCATGCCACAGAATGGACACTCGACTCCCGTGAGATGGTACCAGGGGCAGAGTCGCAGACCATCTACTTCGCCATGAGGCAAGATGATGGAGGTCGCTAGGGCGCCCCCTGTGACTGCCAGTTCAATTGCCCCTCTCGCAATTCTCATTATTTCCATCTTTGGAAGCACAATGGATATATGCTTCTGATTCAGGTCGCAGTGTATGGCACAACCAATGGAAGGCGCTGCTGCACCAATGCAGGGCGGAGTTTCGGACAAAGACTGGCTAACGACTGTACTACTGAGTTTCTTTCTCGGTGCACTTGGTGTAGATCACTTCTACACAGGAAAGACGATGACTGGTATTCTCAAGCTGATTACTGTCGGCGGATGTGGAATCTGGGCATTGATTGACCTTATTATGGCAATCACTGGAAATTTCAAGGACGGCAACGGCCTACCAATTCAGCAGCAGAAGTGAGTCCTTCAGGACTGATCTTACAGTGGCGTCAAGCCGTTAGGCTGAACAATCTTTGATTGATATCCGCCTGATTGTCCGGCAAGGCTGATATAGCGTCCAATAGAGGCGAAGTCATGCCTGGCACGACACGTGTTGAGATTCGAACTCTCAAGGTTGGACGATATGTCGCCGTTGATGAGAACGCCTACAAGATTCTAAGCATCTCTAAGTCGAAGCCCGGCAAGCACGGTAGCGCAAAGGCTCGTCTCGAACTTGAGGACATATTCAGTGGTCAGAAACGCAGCCATGTTGGTACTGTAACTGATAATATTCAGGTACCAGTAATTGAGAAGGGTTCTGCAATAATCACTCACATTCAGGGCAATGAGGTCCATGCGATGGACAACAAGACCTACGAGTCGCTGATTCTTCCCAAGGATGACGAGTTGACACTTGAATCCGGTGGCGAAATCCAGTGGATGGAAGCCCTTGGCCGCTATCGTATCACTCGAGATCACTGATGGGGACTCATTGTGGTCGCTACGACCGACGACCCATCCGTTGAGGTCTATCCTGCTCTAATCCAACATCTTGATGGATGTATTTACGCATGGTCTCAGTTGGTTTCTGATCAGAGTATGCATGATTCGCGCCTCGACATCAACTCAATGGATATCGAAGATGTGAGAAACTTTCTTCGACGCCTAATTCTCGACCGTCGTCTCATTGTAGCCCTTGAATCAGAATCCATAGTGGGTATTGCTACTGTTGCCCCTGATCTCAACATGCTGGACCATTCTGGCACTGTGTGGAATATCGCTGATGTCTGGGTCGAACCTTCACGTCGGCGCCAAGGCATTGCTCGTCACCTAGTGAAAGCCTCAGAAGAGAGAGCTATGCTTGATGGAGCGACTGAAGTACGATTGCAAGTTTACGCCAGCAATGATGCAGCATCCATGATGTACGGTCAATTGGGATATCGTACCATCATCCGAACTATGCGGAAACGACTGGATGATGAATCATCTTGACTCGGGTGAAGTATAAACGGGGAATGCACGGACAACAACCAGAGGTTGTGTGATGTCGGACGTCCCCCGCTCGGTCTACCGTCGCCCAGTCACAGCCAAGGGTATCAAGGCGATTGAGGAAGGAAGTCTCACCTGGCTTGACGAAAACATGTACAATAATCTCAACACAGGAGTGTTAGAACAGTACCTCGAAGAGAAGAATATAGAGGAAGGTTTTGAGATATCACACTGGTCCACATCGAAGATCCTCATTGGTATTCTGATTGGAGCCGTGTTCAGCGGTGTTACAGCCTACATTGGACTCAAGATCGGTCTTGCTGTTTCTGCTGCTTGGTATGTCGCATATCTACTGGGTATGGCTCTCAAATGGTCACCTTCTGAAGTCAATATTTCAACAAGTGCGACAACAGGTGCAACCCATGCATCGACGGGATTCATATTCACATTTCCCGCAATTTTCCTGCTTGCTTACAGTGACAACTACAAGATTCTCGGTGATGATGGGACGCTTGTTCATCTTATTCAGGAACCTGATGTCATGCAACTCGCCTTCATCGGCATCATCGCCTCGATGTTCGCAGGTTTCCTCGGTGTGATGTATTTCATCATCTTCAGACGTGTTTGGCTCGTTGAAGATCCTCTGCCTATGCCTGGCTTTGAGGCAACTCTCAAACTACTCGATATTGCGACGGATGTCAATGCTGGGGCTGCAGAGTCAGCTCGTGAGTCGCTTAAGACAGTCGGAGTATGGACAGTCATCACAATGGGATTCATGGCTCTCATTGACTATCCATTGCTCTGGGCGCGAAAGGTTGCTTCTGCTCCTGGTAGTGTCATGGATTGGCTTGTGGGCCTCCTTAGCGGTGAGAAGTGGGGTCTCGCATCAGTTTACACAGAGCGTTGGTTCCATCAGCCCTCATCCTTGCAGAACTCGTGGACAGGAGGAGAATCCATGTCTCATGCCCCGTTTAACGGGATTACTACTTACAGTAAGACGAATCCCTTCTCATACACTTTCATCGGTTTTGAATTGAGTCCGACCCTCTTCGCAATTGGCTGGTTCATGAAGTTCCGACCAGCCCTCCTTGTGAACCTTGGTTCACTCATCGCTTGGTTCTATCTCATTCCAATCGCCGTTATGGTGGACGTTCCAGTATACGATGCAACCATCGGAGATCACGTGCGTTTGAGCACCTATGCAGATACATCGAGTAATCCAATTTATCCAATGCTTCAGTGGAAGGCGTATCTCACTATCATTCGGACGATTGCGATTGGTGCAATCCTTGGTGGTGGATTGTTGGGACTTCTCAAGATGGCCCCTACATTCATCAACATCTTCGGTGATATCCGCAAGGCATTCGGCGGAGAGAAGAGCGAAGAGTACATCGAAGGCAAGGGCTGGTACGAGTGGCCGCTAATGCATATCCCGATTTTCATGATTATCGCCTTCTTCGCGATGATTCTCATCTTTGCTTTAGGTGGATTCCCGATACTTGCAGCAATCATCTTTGCACTTGTACTCATTCTGACAACCTTCCTTCTAGGTGCTATCGCAGTACGTGTAATGGGAGAAACCGGAATCGAACCGGTTAGTGGCACATCGTTCATCGTGCTACTCATGCTATTGCTAACTTTCCTCTACCTTGGTGAGCCACTCGGTCTCGCTAAGGAGGAAGCGGTACTCATGGCCCTTGTCGGAACTACAGTATTTGGAAGTGCAATCTCTATGTCGGGAACAGTCGTTGCTGATTACAAGAATAGCCTGTACATTGGAAACAGGCCATATCACATCTCTAAGGGGAATATCATGGGTGTCGTTCCAGGTGCTATTCTCGGTGCTGCAGTCGCAATATTCCTGTCTGATCTCCTTGCTAACGGCAAGATCGAACTCCTAGCCCCACAGGCCAATGCCTTCGCCTCCTTCACCATCGTCCTCTATCAGGGTCAAGGTGATTGGGGAGCACTCTTCCTAGGAATGCTCCTAGGTGCCTTTGCAGAATGGGCGACGGGTATGGGCACAGCCTTTGGTCTAGGTATGTATTTGCCTACACCCTACACGCTGCCAATGCTAATCGGAGGTGGACTTCGTGATCGCTGGGAGGATAAATCCCTCAAGCCTATCGTAGAGGAAGTCAGAGAGAAGGAAGGTTCGGGCAAGGCTGAACAGAAGCGTGCTCTGATGCTCTTGATGACATTCATGGTCGCTGCAGGTGCATTGACTGGTGAGGCCTTCTTCGGGGTGGAAGCAGCGATGTTTGCTGTTGCCGACGAACTCACTGTTGAGGAAACCTACACTGAGGAAAGTTGGACGGACGGTTATCTAGATGATTTGATTCTCGGTGAGTACGAAGGAGAGGCTCAATGGAGCGAAGCAGTATCTTGGGCTGAGTCACAGAATGCAGCGAATCCAGATGAACCGATATGTTCCAGTATATCTGAAGAATCAATCACTTGTACTGTTCCGATGCAGGTCTTGAGTTGGTATCCTATGGCAAGACTTGCTGGATTCGTCGTGGCAAACATCCTGTTAGCCGCCGGTGTAGTCGCTCTCTTTGCCCGAGCGGGAGTAATCTCATTCGGCGGCAAGGATGATGACGTGATGGACGCAGACATCGTTGAGTGAGGATTCATCGGATGACCCGCAGCGCGGTTCCTCTGCATGCATGGCTCATCCTCGGAGCTGCGTTGGTTGCAGTATCGAGTGCTGGTGCTGTTTTGCAGATTATCGAAGGAGTTCCACCAATATTGAAGGCATCTTGGAGGTTGCAGGCTACATCTGTCCTTTTGCTACCATTCGCAATCATGCAGTGGAAGAAAATGGATGAAGAATCTCGACAGAGATTTACAGAACAAAGGAATCTTGGAATCTTGATTGGTAGTGGAATCTGCCTTTTTCTGCACTTTGGTCTCTGGGTCTGGTCGCTAGATCATACTACACTAACTCATTCCCTTCTGTTTGTGACTGCCCATCCACTCGTTTTCGTTGTCGGACTTGCCTTATTGGGGCGCCCACTACATGTGCGCCAATCTTTTGGCGCCGTAATTGGGTTCATTGGAGTTGCTTTCACATTGATTGGAGCCGGAGGTGACGGTGAAGTCACATTACTTGGAGATCTAGCGGCCTTTGGCGGTGCAATCGCAATTGTAGGCTATCTCGCAGCAGGTCGAACGCTTCGCAGCTGGATGCCTCTGTTTGTCTACGCCTTCCCAGTGACTGCGATTGGTGCAATCTTGCTCACGATTGCTTCGATGGGTATCGAAGGGTCGGCATTCTCCAGCGTAGATACCAACCTCTCTGTCTTCGGATGGATGGATCCGATTTGGCTTCCAGCAGTTCTCTATCTAGCGATTGGTCCAGGATTGGTAGGGCACACTGGTATCAATGCAGTTCTACGTTGGATCTCACCAGTTGTAATCTCTGTATCTGTAATGATTGAGCCGATTCTCGGGACTGTTATTGGCATGATTCTAGGCACAGCAACAGCACCTGATCCATGGACATGGTTTGGAGGCGGACTAATCCTCCTTGGTATCTATGGTGTCACTACTGCGACAGGGCAGAAGATTAGTGCCGACGCCGAAGAATGATGAAGTATGCCTTTCACGACAGGGTATGGCGGTCATTCTGCTTTGCAACGATGACGGTGTTGAGTCACCCTATCTTCTCGGTTTAGCTTCGGAGTTGCAACGAAGAGGTCATTGTATACTGATTTACGCTCCAATGAAGGACCAGTCCGGCCGTTCTATGGCCCTCACGCTTCGACAGGATGTTGAGACGAACAATCGTAATGATCTCCTGAATAGGATGAATCTTGCTTCAGAACATCCGATGCCCTCAATCCATGAGATAGATGGAACTCCCTGTGACTGCATCATACTCGCTATTGATGGCTATATCGAACACAATGGTGACCCAAAGCCGGACCTCTGTATTAGCGGGATTAATGTCGGACCTAACATGAGTGTTGATCTTCTTCATTCGGGTACAGTTGCCGCTGCAAGGGAGGCTTCACTGTATGGCCTTCCTTCAATCGCCAGCAGTATAGCGAAGCATGATCCATCCGTTGATCCTACAATGGCGATTCGTTTGACATCCAATCTTGCAGAATCCGTTCTGAAGTATGCATTGGCAGGTGGCCAGGAGTATCGACGGCCTAGAAGAAGCGATGCTTCAATCGTTTTCGATGACGAAGATTCAACCTTAGGTAGAATGTTTGGCCAAGGGGATATCTACCTTAATCTCAACATTCCTGAGGATTGTAGTGGGAGGATTCAGGCATCCACTGTTGGTGCACGCTGGTACACTGGGGCTTGTAACATCAACGAGGATGGAGAATCAAAATCGCTTCGCGTGGGTAGTCTTGCGATAGAAGACGATGATATTGACGGTGTAGCCAGCGATTCACTTTCGAAGGGCTATGCGAGTCTGACCTGTCTCGCATCTTGGCCGCAACTCCATCCGTTAAATGTCGGTGACAAGGCTTTGCAGCAAGCAAACATTCCTGGTTCGGATGGTTTGCCGAGATGGATTTGATGTGAAATTATGGTAGAGGATAAGTCGTATAGGGTAGCGACTATTATTGCAATAATACTTGCAATTGGCTCTATTTTGGTTTTCATTTATTCATTTATTTTAATTGTTAAAGATGAAGGGCAACCATCGGCTGGTCCAATGGCAGTTACTGACGGGTGTTGCTTTGGTGGGATAGGATTGATTGGTTCGTGTGCGCTAATCTCGTTTTCTTTGTTGATCCAAGTAGTTGCTTCATATTCATATTCTAATAAGCAGAACTATGTGCAAATGATTCCTGCAGAGGGATGATTATTTTGCATCCGAATCATAGGTTC
>DAYJ01000113.1 GCA_002506875.1 Euryarchaeota archaeon UBA40
TCGATGAAGCGGCTTCTTCTTCGTTACAGATTGAATCGCTTACATTTGGGTATCCTGGACGTACTCAACTCTTCGATGAACTAAATCTTGAGATTGAGGCCGGATCAACACTTGGAGTGGTAGGTCCCACGGGAAGTGGAAAGACCTCTCTTGTCCGTCTTCTTCTACGTTTTAACGAGCCCTCAGGGGGTGGGATCTATTGGGCTGGAAAGGATATTCGACGTTTGTCGTTGGAAAGTCTTCGTGGTAATATCGCCCTAGTTTCACAACATGTCACCCTTTTTCCCACAACAATTCGCGACAATATTCGATATGGCAGGCCAGATGCTACAGATACAGAGGTAGAGGATGCTGCGAGGATTGCAGAAGCTGAGGAGTTCATTGATGCCTTACCTGCCAGATGGGATACACTCGTTGGCGAAGGCGGGCATCGTCTATCAGGGGGTCAACGTCAGCGAGTTGCCATAGCACGTGCTATTCTGAAGGATGCTCCCTTCCTGATCCTCGATGAAGCAACTTCAGCTGTTGACAACGAAACTGAAGCCGCTCTTCAGCGCTCTATTCATCATATCAGTAGAGGGAGGACGACCCTAATCATCGCACACCGACTTTCTACAGTACGTCGTGCAGATCGAATCATCGTCATGGATGAGGGTACAGTAGTCGAGGAAGGAAATCACGATGATTTAGTGGATTTAGGTGGCCTTTACTCTCGACTGTGGACTGTTCAAACAGGAGAAAATATCCTATCATCATGATTTTTTGAGTATGTTAATTGTAGAATTAGGGAAAGTCATTGAATACCTATTCACCAACCGATATCTATGGCAGATGTAGGAGGGCCAATCTCCTATTATTGGCGCTCAATTTCAAACGTTGATTTTGGAGTTGGTACTTTCATGGGATACTGGCATATACTTGCTATTTTCAGTATACTATCCGCTATTTTTCTCATTTTCCTTTCCTACCTTGTGTTGCGTGCCGGGCCTAAAAAGGCAAAAAATCGATTTATGTCTTTGATGCTATTTACTGAAGCTTTGAGATGTTCAACGGCTATGCTATTCTGGGTTTACGCTTGGCCTGAAAGTTTCTTGAAAGTGCTAGAGCCAGCACGTGTAGTGTACTACACGATGTCTTTCCAACTATTCCTGTTATACATGATCGCTGCAACATTCTATAGTGAAAAGAAATGGGCAAAACGAGTTTCGGAATTCTTCAGAATACATGGGCTATATCTACTTCCAATATTCTGTTTTGGATTTATTTTGTTTGCGAGCGAACTTTTCGGAGGTAGAACTGTCGCAATTGGAGATATTAGTTGGGTGTATTGTCAAGATGTAGGGGTAGGATATGGAACTACAGCATCTGGAGAACCGTTGCCATTCGAAGTATCGTGTACATCGAGATATGCAGAACTTTACCCAATGACAATGTCAAATGTTGCACTGGGGCCACTTACTCGGATTCTTCTTTTCGTACCACTTATCGGTGCTATTGTTGCAATGGTTTCTGTTGGACGTTCACAAAAGAGAATCAAAGAAAGTGGAAACTCAAGTCTAATTGGAGAAGTTCGTGCTGTCCGTTTGGGATTTATTGGAAAAACTGCACTCCAGATTTCATCTACTCTAGTTCTGTTCACAATAGTTGGAATCCTTGGACAATCTCCTTCAATAGAAACAAGTCCGTTTAATGAAGCAATAGATGTTCCCACATTATTGATCGCGTTAGGGCCATTAATACCAACAACTGTTGTTCTTGCTGCATTATTTGAGGGGTTAATTTTCACATATGCAGTAATCAAAAATGACATGTTTGGAATTGACGAGAAATTACGAACAACATTCATCACCGCCACATTCGCAGGCTTTGGTGCATTCCTATTGCTAATGAGCACTGAAGCCATGGAATCCATATTCGACCAAGGTTGGATTGGAGGAGTTATTATCGGTTTGCCATTGATTGTTTTTCGGAAACCAATTTTCACAACTCTGTCAAAATTCTCAACTTCTATTATGCCCGAATCTCATACTGGAGAAGAGCTTGGTTATCTCGAGATGTATTCTCTCGCAATGAAGGATGGAAATATCACTGAGAACGAGCGAAGGATGCTAGACCTCCAAGCACGAACTTATGGGATTGAGGAGGAAAGGCGGACATATCTTGAGAAATGGTTTGATGAGAATCATGTTAACAACGAAAACTCATCCATGGATCTCGCGGATAAATACGGTGTGAGTGGAGTCAATTTGATGTCAGTGTTCAGTACTACAGGGGATGCTCCAATCGATGAGAGGGAGATTTCAGAGTCCTTTACTAAGATGGATCAGAATAATGACAATGTAATCTCAAGGGAGGAATTCTCTCAATCTGAAGAGGTTGCCAAGTTGCCTGAGGATTCGCAGGATGAACTATTTCACGAGATTGATCTAAACAAGGACGGTGTCCTTCAATATGATGAATTTAGAACCATAGCACAGATTACTGAAGCCCAAATTCTATCACAGCAGGAACAAGAGTGACGGTAGCACTCTTCATAGGTCTGAATTCCATGGGAGTAATTGAGGGACATGAGTAACTGGGACACCTTCGATCTTGCTAATCCTACAGAAGAGCATGCAATGCTTCGAGAGATGATACGTGACTTTGTCGAATCAGAGGTTGAACCTCAGGCTCATGAGCATGATAAGCACGAACGCTTCAATCTGTCACTCTTTCGAATGTTAGGCGAATATGGACTTCTGGGAATCACAGTTCCAGAAGAGTATGGTGGATCTGGTCTTGATGCTACTGCTGCCGTTATCGCCCATGAGGAGATTGCGGCTTCTGACCCTGGCTTTGGTCTTGCTTATCTTGCTCACTCTATGCTCTTTGTCAACAATCTTGCACAGAATGGTTCCGAGGAACAAAAAGCGAGAATTCTGCCAAAGGTTTGCTCAGGTGAATGGGTTGGAGCTATGGCAATGTCTGAACCTAATTATGGGACTGATGTGCTTGGCATGGAAACCACCGCAGATCAAGACAAGGATGGTAATTGGGTCATTAATGGCAACAAAATGTGGATCACGAACGGTTCCATAGATGATGATCGGACGCCTGCAGATGTGGTTTGGGTGTATGCTCGAACAGGGTTAGATGAGAGGGGTCGTCCAGAGCTTTCAACGTTCATTATCGAGAAGGGGGCTCCAGGATATACGGTAGGTCAGAAAATATATGACAAGACAGGTATGCGTGCATCCAATACTGCTGAACTCGTTTTCGCGGATTGTAAGGTTGGCCCAGAGTCGCTAGTTGGTTCTCCAGGTTCCTCAATTCATCATATGATGAAGAATCTCGAGATTGAACGACTTACTCTCGCTGCAATGTCCTTGGGAATAGCCCGGCGTTCATTGGATATTATGAATCGATATGCGAGTGATCGAGAAGCTTTCGGAAAGCAAATCCGTTCTTTCGGCCAAATGCAGCGCCACATCGGTGAATCGTATGCAGAGTACCGTGCCATGCGCGCCTATATTTACGACACTGCTCGATTATTGGACCTCAATGATGGCGGTCAGCGTCTTGATAGTGATGGTGTGAAACTTTACGCTACGACCAAGGCGAAGGAGATAGCCGATCGAGCGATTCAGGTTCTAGGCGGATACGGCTATGTTGCCGAATATGTAGTCGAACGTCTCTGGCGTGATTCGAAATTGTTAGAGATTGGTGGCGGTACACTTGAGAGCCATCACAAGAACATCACACGAGATCTTGCGAAGGATCCAGATGCGGTGAATCGTTGATGGATAGAGAGCCTTTCCTAGAGGTTCTCGGACTCAAGGAGGTCGATCGTGCAGGATGGAAGCGTTCTGGTCTTACGAACGTAGAATCTGTTGCGGCCCATTCATGGGGAGTCGCTTTCCTCGCGATGCAAATTTGTCCACCTGAACTCGATCGCCTCAAGGTTATCGAGATGGCTGTATGTCACGATGTGGCTGAAGTCCGTGTTGGAGATATTACTCCTCACGATGGGATTTCCTCGGAAGAGAAGGTTCGTGTCGAGACCGAAGCTATGCTTAGTATCTCGAAAGGTTTCCCTCAAGGAGAACGTATGCTCGAACTCTACCGTGAGTACGAAGCTGGCGAGACCCAAGAAGCACGTTTCCTCAAATTATGTGACAAACTTGACATGGCTTTCCAATCTTATGTGTACCAGTCACGTACGGAGAACAGCCTCCTGAACTTTCGGAAGACGGCCAATCGACTCGTTATCGAATATGGTTACCCTGACTTATTGGATGGCTCTTCAGAGTAGCCCTGCCCGGATTCGAACCAGGGTCACCAGGTCCAAAACCTGGTATGATGGACCACTACACCACAGGGCTATGCGGGTAATCCGAGAGTCCGATAGATTTGGACTTGACGGGTGTAACTGGTGGACGACAGGGTGAAAGGCTGAGATTGTGAGCCTAAGGTATGGGGAATTGGTACACGGCGACAGTTCTCGTTTTCCTCATGGCTCTTACTCCGTGGGCATCGATAACAGAGGAGATTACTCCGAATAATTCGGAATCGCTTGATACCCCTCCAATTTCTTCTGTTCAAGTTCAAGAATCCCTTCCTCTTTGGACGCCTGGTTCAGCGGTAATTGATCATGATTTACCTCGTTCTGGGAGTGAACTCGTATCAGTAATTGTTCTCACAGATCGTCTTACAACTCTTCATGAATGGCAGATTGACAATGGTGTTCTGCCTAAGCAGATTGAGAATGAAGATCAGTTCCTGATTCCAGCTCCTCCTACTCAGGGAATACTGGAGCATCGTTTGATGACGCTTAGTGGTGTTCAGATTGCAAAGCTACCTGGTGTTCCAGGTGTTCGTGCAGTGATTTCCGATTTCGATATTCCAAGACCTGCAGGATACAGTATGACTGCAGAACCGGCAAGCGTGAGGTCAGGAGAAATTCATGGAGCAACGGATGTTTGGGACGATGGCCGAAATGGTACTGGAATCATAGTCGCAGTCGCTGATAGTGGCGTAGATTTCGCTCATCCTGACCTTAACGGGACGCAGGCAAGGTACAACAATGCGACTTCACCCTACCATGGATGGCCCTTGATGCATGATCCAGTCAGTATTCTCGACTGGCTTCGTGATGGTGAGGCATATCCTGACAGTGATGGGTCTTGGTGGGCGGATACAAGTGAAACTGATGCTGATAGTGACAATGACTCCGAACTGGACAATTCCTCTCTATCTATTGCGGGTATTCCACAATCTGTCTCAGGGACCTATCATATCGGTCTTCACCCCGATTCTAAACTCGTCTCTCGGGCAGGGGGGGATGTTCCTGTTATCGTTGTAGATGAGGTTACATCTGGTGTATACGATACTGTGTATGTTGATCTTGATCGTGATTCTTCATTCTCTGATGAGGTTCCGATGCGACGTGGTTCGGAGACAGCTGGTCTCGATTTGAATGGCGACGGATTGTGGGATCGGTCGGGTGGTATGATTTGGTGGATTTCGGATGGTATTCATGGCGTCCCATATGGGGATGTATATGCAGCCCGTAATGGATATCAGAATCGAATCGCAGATAGTGGCGATCTTGTGCTTTTCATGATTAATGACGTCAATGAGGGGGGTGGGAATCACGGCACACTTTGTGCATCTGCAATCAATGCACAGGGAGTAGTGAACAGTGGTTCAGTACTTGGTATGGCACCTGATTCGAAGACCACCGCAGTTGCCAATCTGTATTCCTATGGATCATGGTTTGATTCCTATCGTTTCATTGCTGAGGGCTATGATGGGAACGCGAGTACTGAGGAGCAGCCACACATTGGATCTTTCTCGTTTGGTTACTCCGGAACCCATGACGATGGAGCAGATGCCAATAGTCTCTATCTCGATTGGCTTACCCGTGTTCATAGTCCGAATACGACGTATCTCGTTGCTACTGGTAATGGTGGGCACGGCTATGGAACCACTGCGGCACCTGGTGGGGCACATGGAGTGATATCTGTCAGTGCGTTCAGTTCTAAGTCAGGTGAATCAAATGGAGGTACATGGGGGCAATCAGCCTCTTGGTCTAATCGAGGTCCAAACTCAGTAAGTCGTCTAGATCCTGATGTGGTTGCTGTAGGATGGTCCGCAACTGGAGATCGGACATTGAACGAGGTCACAAATGCAAATTCTGCAACGACTACATGGGGCGGTACTTCGCTTGCAACTCCGATTGCGGCTGGTCTTGCTGCTCTAATCTATGAATCATGGATCGAGGTCCATGGTTCACCGCCTAATTCTCAGCAGGTACGTGACATCATGATGTCTACTGCTGATGATCGAGGATACGATCCTTTTGTTCAGGGTGCTGGCTGGGTAAACGTCTCGCGAGCCGTGGATACAATTCTTGGTGTGAACGGTTCTATGTCGGTCAGTCCTGCTGCTTGGATGACAGGGGAAATGGACGGTTTACATCGAGATGCGAATCTGAACATGATTCTCCCAGGTGGCAATCAGAGCGTTCAGATTGAGCTCGAAAATTCAGGATTGGTTCCAGTTGAAATCAATCTTCAACCGGAGGTCATTGCACCTCTTCACCATGATATCATGCGTTGGAATAGCACAGACACTGGACCGAATGCGACTTGGGATGGGTATCAATCAGGTACTCCTGATATCCTGATTCCTCTTCACATTGCCAACGACTCAAACATATCGTTGCCTAATGGGACCACACTTCTTCGAGCGCGAGCAGCGATGGATGGAGCAGGTTTTGATGGGAACAAGAACTACGAGTCTGAGAACAGAATATACCTTCGTTTATGGCGATGGACAGATCGTGATGGTGACGGTATCTTTCACAATGATATCGATGGTGATCGTTTCGTAGATGCATCTGAATGGACAGAGAACTCGAATG
>DAYJ01000016.1 GCA_002506875.1 Euryarchaeota archaeon UBA40
CAGATTCCTTGGTCTCATCATGCGCATCCATTGCATGCTTCCGTGCACGATCGATCTCATTCATGTCCAGCAATGCAGAAGCCAATCTGATTCGAGATGCCACTAACTCAGAACTTGAACTCGTACTGAGAATCTTCTCCACGTTCTCATATGCATCCAACGCCTGTTTGTGAGAACGTCTCCGACGATGGATACTTCCGATATTGAGATAGGTACGAGAGGCAGCGATTGCATCTCTTGTCTCGATAAAAACAGCGAGACTCTGGTCTAGGAGTTTCAAGGCAGATTCCAACCTACCATGATGAACTTCGATATCAGCGAGACTGGAGAGGAGACGAGCACCTTGGTCTGCTCGCTTGAGATTCTTCGCAATCGGAAGAGCCTCATTGTGACACGCTTCAGCATCCTCCCAACGATTCTGAAGGATTAGTAAATCGCCCTTAGTCTCAAGGATATCTACAAGATACTCATCAGCGAGATCAGAAGTATCGATAGAATCGATGATACCCAAGAGGCTAACATGGCCAGCGGCAACTAGACTATTGCCAACCGAAGAAAGTGTTTCTGCAAATTCGAGGACCTCACCTGAAGCGGCAAGGTGGTGAAGAAACTCAAGGTGTTCAGAACGGGTCGTACGAACTTTTCTGTAATGAGATGCTGCGTTAATATGGAGTTCCTGACGGAGCTCATTCTCCATCGACACAAGGAGGAATTCACGTATCAGATCATGAACATCGAAAGTCTCCGAATCGATCTGCCGTGCAAGCCCCTTCTCAACGAGATCATCCATTAAATCCATATTGACATCGAGCCCAGAAATCGCTTCGATTGGGACTGCGTCTCTGAAAACTGCTAGTGCGCCAAGCAACCGCTTTTCGCTCCCAGTGAGACGACGAAAAATCTCCTCTTCCACGAAGTTCTCTAGACTCTCGTGGAAAGTATCCCCCACTCCTCCCTGATTGATCAACTTGAGAACCATCGGATGGCCTCGGGCAAGATTGTAGAGATGGATAAACATAGTAGCATCCAAGTCAGGAATCTGGTCGAGAAGATTCCGACATGCTTCTTGGTTGAGTCCATCCAAGGGAGTAACGAAAGTTCGAATCTTACCCTCAGCATCCTTCTGGGGGACTACCATTCGATAAGAACGCGAGAACAAGACAAGTCCAACATTTTCACAGCTGCCAAGACGTAATGTCATCGACCGAATAATCCCAATTAAAGTCTCATCGCTAACCTTGTGGAGGTCATCGATAACAATCAATGCTGGAATCTTTCTGAGTCCATCGATAATCATCTCTGTAGCAACATCAACCTGCGCAACACCACCTGCATCGAGATAGTCTGCAAGGTCTGCATGACCTATTTGGAGTAACCATTCGCCCATGGCCTCGAGGAAAGGTCGTGAACCATCACGCTCCTGACATCGGTGGTAAAGCAGGTTCCTTTTGTGAGTAAATTCCTCAATGAGACGACTGGCCATGGAGGTCTTTCCAATCCCTGCAATACCTGGAACGAGAAGTGTCGCAGATTGAGGTTCAAGAATCGCCACGAAATTCGCAATCTCTGTCACTCTGCCATAGAATCGGCCCGTGCGAGGGAGGTCAGAAAGAGAATTCACTAACTGCTTCTCGATGTGCTTCGACAAGTCCCGTTCGACAATCTCTGGTGTGAGCACACGGACATCGAGAGCACCGGAATCATCGATGTATCGGATGATATCAACTGCCCTCATAGGGAACGGTAAATGGTCAGGAGAGGTCGCGATTGTGACATTCTTAGATCCGCCTGATGCAATCATCTCAAACTCAAAAGCGGCATATTCCTCGTATACCCTATCTGCATGTTCGAGGCCAATGTCAGTTAGGAAGTATGCCTTACGCTTACGTGAAACCCCTGAAATATGGGCTTGTCTCTCAATCAGAATCCCTTCCTCCTTCAAGCCTGCAATCGCTCTTGGAACATTGCTCCTCGCAATCGACACTGCGTTGGCGATACCCATTTGAGAAATGGCGAAAGGTACCTCAATCGATTCTGAGTATTCGGAGAAATCACGAAGATGAAGGAGGATTCGATCCTGAACTCCTGGTCGCGGTATTACTGCCATGAACATCTCCTCCATTTCCGAGAAACATCAAACCCTAACGATGTAGAATCATTGATCCTGAACACTGGATGGATCTGGGACCCATTGCTGAGTCGTCTGATCCCAGCGCCACCCTGGATAGCCTCCAGGTTGCTGGACTGCAGCCTGAGGCTGAGGTTGCGCTGTTGCCTGCTGGACAGGTGCGGCGGCACCCTCTGCAGCCATCCGTTCCTTGGCCCACGCATATGGATCATCCTCTGCCTCTGATGTAGAGGAGCCGTCATCAAGAAGATCATCTTCATCATCATCCTCAAATTCAACGAAGAAGAAAACAAAGACACCTCCAAGTAAAGCTAGGATCGCTAGAGAACCCACACCAAGAAGGAATGTTGCACCAATCGACATCCCTTCATCCTCGCCACCGGTCCTTTCAACTGTCTTCTGAATCACAATATCGCTTGAACCACCATAGGTAAACTCCACAACATTGGTACCAGGGGAATATCGTGACGACTCGATTATCATCGACCATGTGCCGTCATCAGCAACAGCAGTCTGACCAACTGGAACCCCGCCAATCTTCGCATTAACTGCCTGACCGGGTCGACCCATACCTGTGAAGTTGACAGCCTCACCATCTTCGAGAATACCGGTGAAATCGGTGGTTGCAGTGAATGTTGCTGCAATAACCGTGAAGTCAATTGGATTAGAAGTCGCAATTGAACCAGACGGATCGGTCGCGATGAATATCACGCTGTTGAGGCTCCATAAATCGATGTTAGATGGCTCATAGGCGTACATCTCGATCGGATCAAAGGTCGCAATTCCTCCGGGCATACGAATCACATAATCATAGAGATCATCCGTGAGGATATTGGGATTGTTGTACGCCGAGAATGATAGGGTTTGGCCATCAGGGTCATCGAAGTATTGATTCAAATCCAGAGATCCAATTGTACACCGGTCAAATGCCTGTGTCTCAGTATCACAGAACAATAGAATCTCAGCTGGCCAGTTCACCGAGGAATAAGTCGGAGCGTTATTTCCAGCATCAGGTGGATTATCTGCAGTGATAACTACCTCGAACCAACTACTGTAGTTGTAACCGTCGTAAGAGCGAGCGGTGATGTAGTACTGCTGGAGATGGACGAGTTCAGTCGAATCCCACTCAATCTGCCATGCACCTGCACCTGTAATCTTGTCCTTCGTCACAATGAGAGTTTCAAGGACGCCGAAATTCGCTTGAGGATCCAGAACCTCGATTTCAATACGTGTGATTTCACCGTCAGGATCCGTCGCTTGTCCTGAAATCACCGTAGTCTCACTCACAGAAACCTGTTGGCCACTGGATGGTGCGAAGATGAAGTTCGTCGGTAATTTGTTCCGGTTGTCCACGATAATGGTCCGAGTCGATGGCGTGCATTCGCCGACTTCATTGATACAAAAGTCAGAGTCAGAAGCCCATACAGTAACCTCGTAACTCTCTCTTGTCTTAGGGAGTCCAGACGTATTCCACTCCCATGTCCAACTCTCCCCACCAGGTGCGGCCACACTCCGGATAGTCTCGCGAGTGTTGGAAGCATCACCTGGCAAGCGGTCAATCACAATGTGGATATTCTGGATATCAACTCCGCTAGTTCCAGAATATGGATCACTCGCAGTGCCGCTGAATACTACACCTTCCTTACCATTGTGTTCAGTGGAATCACCGGGTGTTGTAAGAATGAGGCTAGGTGCTTGTGTGTTCAACTTAATCGTCCGAGTGATGATATTACCGTAATCTACGCCGTCGAACGCTCTGAAAGAGAATGTATAGTCACCTTCCGCCTGAGTCGACATATCGTAAGTGAAGTACCACGAACTGAATGGATGGTCAGAATAAGTCACATCATCTACAACGCTGGTGTCGGTCGCATAGGATGCATCAGCCCAATCATTGGTGAATGGATCCTTGACTTGGATACGAGTTACTACGCCCTTCTGATCCCATTTTGCCAACGCATTCCTCTGGTCATCACTCAACGTATTATCGCCATAAATTCCAATGAAATTACCATCATGTGCAGTACCTGTGAAGTTGACTACACGCTTGAACGAGTAGTAATCGTTCTGAGTTACATTCAGAGAAGGAGCAAGATTCTCGAGAGCGACTGCCTCCTGAATCGTGTTTGAAGTATCCTGAATCGTAAACGAACCTGTCTGATACCCCTTGCCGAAGCGGTAGGCAGTATAGCG
>DAYJ01000110.1 GCA_002506875.1 Euryarchaeota archaeon UBA40
GCCGGTGCTCTTGTTCGTTCTTGGACATTGTGAGGTTGCAATATGCCTACTCTCGTGATGATGCATGGTCTAACTGGAACAGCTGAAATGATTCGCCCTCTCGCTGAATCTATACTTTCTCCAGGTATGCGTTTGATTCTACCTCAGGCACCCATACCTCATCCAAACCGAGGTTTTGCTTGGTGGCTTCGGGATGCACCGCCCACTGATTCGCTTGATGAGACATCTATCCAACAAGTTGAGAATTCCGTCGAGTTAGTTGTCGATTATATTCTTCAAGAAGCTCCTGAGGGAGAGATCATTCTAGGAGGCTTCTCTCAAGGGGCTGCTATGGCCCTTGAGGTTATGCAACACTCCTCTATTCGATCCTCTGTTAAAGGTCTCATTCTCATTTCTGGCAAGGTTCTCAGGCCTCATAATGTAGCAAAATATCTGCAAAAAAATCCGATTCCAGCAGTATGGATGCACGGGGAGCGTGATGAGATGGTCCCGATGTACCAAGGTCTGGAAGTATATGATGCGTTAATGAATGCAGGTTGCCCGCTTCTTGACCTTCGTCATGCAAAGGGGCACATGGTAGATTTGTCACAGAAGGAAAAAATCGTTGATTGGGTTACTTCAATAACTCGATGAGCTCATCAGAACCACCTACGAAAACGGGTTCATCGCCCCTTAGGTCGTAGATTACGGGTACAGTTCTCCATCCAGTTTGGACCGTCGCTTCCATGTGTGTTTCCCGGTCTTGATGGGCGTCGACCTCGGTGTATGTCAGACCTTTAGCCTCCAGAGCTCGTTTTGCACGGACACAATACCCGCAGACATCGGTGGTGATTAGGAGAAAATCCTCCTCAGATGCAAGAAGTTGGCTGAGAGCCATGCATGGTCATTGGTTGGACGGTCTTGAACTTCACGAATCGATGACAAGTCCTTCATCGTCGTAGTCCCATTCAATTCGTGACCAACCAGCATCCGTACAAGCCTGAGTAACTACATCTTGTGCACTTGGTCGAACAAGGAGGATGGCACATCCTCCAGCGCCAGCTCCTACAGCCTTCCAACCCATGACATGTTTTGTAGATAGCAATGGTTCTACGACTGCTTTGAACGGTGCATGTATTGTTTCATCAATGAGGTCTACCCCTTCACATACCCGATTCAAGGCTTCGACTACACTGTCCCGTCGGTCTCGATTGAGACCTTCTGCCATTGTTCGTGCCGCTTGTCGAAGAATAAGGAGTCCTGCGTGGACATCCTCATCATTCTCCTTGAACCGGTCCCAGACCGAATCGTGGAGATCTCCTGAGACGTGGCGGAGGCCGGAATCGAATAGGAGCAGATGTTTGGCAAGCCAGTTCTTTGCACTCATTGGAGGTTCAATTGGTAGTGGTTCGACGTCATTCCCGATGAACATCAAGTGATTGAAACCACCTAAGGCCGCAGCCCACTGATCTTGTCGCCCCCCAGTGTTTCCTAGTTTCATCTCAAACTGGAATGCATTCTCTGCGATTTCTAGTGGATCTGATTTCCCACCATCAATTGCACCAATCATTGCTACATTGACGGCCCCAGTCGTACCTAGGCCACCTCCAAGTGGAGTAGTACTCCTGTGACTGGCAATCAAGCAACCGTCGTCATCAGTGGCCACAGTTGCAGTCGCGTGGAGATTAATGGCGAAGTTGACAACTTCCCCCCCGAATCCTGCCGCATAGAGTGGCACATCCGTCCACCCTCCTGCGAGGTCGATTCTTGTTGGCGCGCGTGCCTTCATATCATTCGGCTCCAGATTCAGGATAATCGCCATTGTATGATGGCTCCAGCGGGGACGCTGGCCTCAAAGGAACCATTCTTTAGATCGATCTTCTTTTTGCGGGCATTTTCGACCATGCTACATTCATGCACCCGTTCCAGATCAATATCAGAGTAGATTCGTCCATTCCAGTCCGTCTCGGTTGGATTGTATACGCGTAGAATCATTGCTCCAAAATCTTCGGACGGTTTGAAACAGGACAGGGTCGGGGCTGGCCCATCTCCATCGAATCGAACGTGAGTCATACTGCGTCCAATAGTCCCTGGAGTCAATGCCTCATCAAAGAAACCGTTTGGAAGTGGCTTTTTCATCGCTGAATGAAGTGTGGCATTTGTGGAGAAACGTTCAGCTGATCCGTGGACATCGGCATCACTCCATCCCTTGGTATAGGGCATCAATGACCATCGCACGATTGATGATCCAATACATTGTGCACCCGGTGCAGCGATAATCGCATCGGCAGCACTAGGCCTAGATGCGAAGCCAGCTTGCGAAGTCCATCCGACGGAACGGACTAGAGTCAGAGCAATGTCGTAACCGCCTGGATCTGAATCATCAGACAGTATAACCTCGTATTCGTTTACTCCGGGTGCAATGAGTGCGAATCCTCCTTCATTACGTCCGTCCTCAGTTCCTTCAACAGCGATGAATCGTTCCATGGGCTGCGTTGGTACGAGTGGCTGGTGCCACGTAGGATCATGTGGATGTAGGACTGGACGACGCACTACATCAAAGGGAGAACCAACGTTTGCATGAGTGAGATGCATTCCAGTAGGTATGATCATGCGGAGACGGTGGTCTTCAGCTTGATTATCCACCCATGTCTCAACATCGACAGTATTTGCCCCAAGGCGAAGGCTGACGAAGTGGTCGATAACAACGGTTCCGAGTTCTACGCTTCGGCTCTGTGTTACGGGGTCGAAGTAGGCCGGGACGCCCCAGACTACACGGATGTGCGCCGTAGCACACCATTCGTCAGATTTCTGAAGCATAGTGGTGGTTTGGATTCGTGTTATTTCTCCATCGTGGAGGCGTCGATCTACAGGTTGAGCTCGGAGGACCATCGAGGTATCCTGGGGGCCGGGGTGGCCACCTGCACTGTAGTCGTGAGCATCACCCGCATCCTCTACATCTTCCAATCTGCCGATTCCAGGAAAACGTCGTTCTGTAGCGAGGTCGATGAGATCGAAGCGTCCGTCAGGGAGGAACTCGATGCGAAGGTGTCCGTTTTCCATTGCTCGGAGTTGTCCAGTATCTACCTCTGTGGAAACGGGGGTATCCGGTAGTGTCGATGGACTAGCGTGGCCTGGAATTGCATGTAGGACATGAATCCCGGGTGGTAGCCGGTACACCTGGACACGGCCGCGAATTCGAGGTAATTCAAGATCTACATGGCTATCGCGATGGAGATGAGTGTCCGGTTCAGGTGCAACCTGCACGATGTCGCTAATCAGTTCAGCATCTCTGGGCACCTTGGAGAACTCAAGATGAACGGGATTTCCACTATCTAGCCAACTACGGTATGCCGGAACAGCGAGATCTACAGGGAGCATCCCGGACCATTCAACACCTAGTGGATTGTTGATCAGAAGTGGTACAGCATCTCGATCAATATGGTGAAGATTCATTGCATCTGCGAGTTCTATTCGCACATCTTCCATCACCATTCCAATAGTTTCCTGGGCATGCCGGAAGTCATCTTCCATATCCATGTGAACTGAGTCTGGGCCAAGCCCTCCCAATTCATTGGAACCATGGTTTCTCAGGACAATATCCCATGCAGCTCTGAGCCGGTCGTTTCGGTTGCGTCCCCCATGGAACCAACTTATGGCGCAGAGAGGTTCGAGACCATGTGTTAGAAGGCGAACCGTGTGGTCATTCATTCGTTTGAGATACATTCGTGCGGAAATTGCTCCACTATGCAAAGAGTGATCCCAGCCATGCCGCATCTCTCCATCGTAGGCATAGAGGGTCTTGCGCCCAACCCACTTTCGAATGTCCTTTGCGAATCCTGTGAAGGTGGAGTGTTCAAAATGGACCTCTCCTTTCATCACATTGTTTGATTCAGCAATAAGTCGAGGCAGACTCGTCTGAGCCATTCCATGCCGAGTTGAATTGCCAAAGCCCATCATAGGGGGTAGCCACCCATATTTCTCTAAGTGGATATTACAAATGTCTTCAATCCGCTTTGTCCCTGAATGGAGATCGATTTCGTGACTATCTTTCGAGTCCGTCATTCGCTTTTCGAATCCCCACCCTGCAAGGGGTCGACCGTTTGGTACCTGTTTGATTGCAAGTACAGAGGCGTGGTTACCTGGCGAAGTCCACTTGAATACGCCTCGAGCGTCCTGAATCCACGGTCCTGCTCCTCCGGAAAAAATGATTTCATCCGACCCTACTCCACTCAAAAGTGCAGGCAATTGGCTAATGTGAGAGGATGATCGAGGCATCGGCGTCGCACCAATCTTGCCGCCTAATGCCTTGATGTCGCTTTGACCTCGCACGAGATTACGAATCAGAGATTCGCTACCTGATAGGAACTGTGCCGGGGGGTTGTACCATGGTCCGATGTTCAGTCGCTCTGATTCGATGAGTGCGGCAACTCGGTTGTGGTTCTCAGGTCTAGAACGGAGGTAATCCTCAATGAGTAATGTTTGTCCATCAAGATCGAAACTTGGGAATGTGTCTTCGTTATTTTCCAAGAGAGCGAGGAGATCATCCATCATATCAAGCAGAAGATGGTGATTTGATGCAGATGATCTGACTGCGGTTCGTGGCCATAGGGCAAATGGGATGATGTGTCCACTTCGGTCAGTCTTTGGTAGGTCATCATAGACAGAACCAGCGGGAGCCAGAACTTCACGAGGTTGAGCAACTACTGGAGGGGGGTTTTCGTCTGGATCTACTTCAGAAAGTGGGACTCGATTGGGGAGTGCGCCGAGTGCCTCGACTGTAATCTCCATCGGTTTCCGTTCATCGGTTCCGAACCGATCGATAATCATTGGACTACCT
>DAYJ01000094.1:0-6245 GCA_002506875.1 Euryarchaeota archaeon UBA40
AATCTCAGGAGGCGAATCTAGGGTGATGCGCATACTCCCAGAGGCTCCTTCAGATGGTCACGCACAGGACCCGTCTCCTATTATCACACCAATTGTCACATCTACCCTTTCAGGCGATGTTATCCAAGGGTCTCCGACATCAGGTCCTCGAATCGGGCAGATTCATGATCTAAGTATCGAGTCTGCTGAGGATGGATATATTGTATTCCAACCAGGGGTGCCGGTTCCTGTGAATTTAGTTGTCACAAATCTGGGCAATGGTGTAGATGATCTCGTCCTTGGAGTAGATGGCATTCCAGATGGTTGGCAATCATCTATCCTTGTCGAAGGAGAGCCTATCGATTCTACCTTTGAATTAGATCTGAATGGTTATGAGGGCGATTCAGCCAATGTGACAGTCCTTGTGGTAGCAGGTTCAACTATGACACCTGGAACAGAGGTGTGGTTGACATTCACTGTGGACAGTTCAATCTCATCATTATCGAATCCTGTTAGTATTACAAGGTCAGGTTACGTGGATGTCGCATTGTCTAACATTGTTAGTGACTGGGATGATGTTGATTCTGGCGGTGTCATCGGGGGTAGCGTTTCCTCAGGATTCTCTATTGAGAATACGGGGAATGCTGTAGATGATGCACTAGAGGTCAAGGTGTCAATCTCTCCAGTATCTCCTGATGTGTCTATTTCTATCTTGACGATGGATGGTAATCTACCAGTCAATGCCTATCAAGCAGTTAGTATCTTACCAGGGGCAACGAAGAGAATCGATGCAGTAGTCAATATTGGGAGCAGTATGGCTCTTGGAACAGATGTGGTCGTGACAAGATATGTACGAAGTTCTGCAGGGGTCGAGGAGTCTTCATTCACCTTCAAAGTGGATCGTTTCCGAACGGTTGGATTGACAGGTATCTCTGATTCTGAGTTCATGCTTCCTTCGAATGGGCAAGCTGAATTCATCTTCAATTTGACTTCTATGTCAACTGATTCCACGGAGGTGGATATTCTTCTGGGATCTGTAGATGGACTGGAGTATGACTGCTCTCATCAGGCTGAGACAGAACGTCTTCGTGTTTTCCTGCTTGAATCACCTGTGGCAACAATCACTATTCCAATCACATGTGAGGTGACCGCTACACCTGAATTCGTGGATGGAACGGTCAGTATCACAGTCGTAGCAGATGATGGTACAGAGTTGGCCAATGCAGAGATTCTCATTCGTCAGGAGCAAGTGGTCAAGGAAGAGGGGATATCCTCAGGACTTGTTGTTGGATCAATAGGAGTCATTCTCGTTTTGCTGATTGTTGGTGCCGTGGTTACTGTGATGTTAATGCGAAGGCGCGAGGTTGATGACGAGTTTGACGATATGGGGTCTTATGATACATATTCGGATGTTCAAAATACACCGGAGGTGCAGATTGAATCGGTTCAACCTGTGATGGATGGGCCACCATTGCAAACTCATGTTGAGTTAGCACCTGCTCAAGTCAGTGGGCCCCCAGTAGTAGTTGCTGCCGAACCAGAGTCATACACTCCAACTGTTTGTGGTGACTGCGGTTACGGCTTCCATGCGGGATCTCCATGGGTTAGTTGCATCACTTGTGGAGCTTCTAGGCACCCTCAGTGTGCGATGAACACTCCATCCTGTTGGACTTGTCACTCTTCTTCTACTGAGACGACAAGCCAATGATACTCCTCATCTTTCACAGGATTAGGATGTCGTGATTCAGGGTCCTGAACTGGGCCTTGATGGAGGGTAAGGAGTCCAAGCCTAGCAAGTTCTGATACTGCGGCTATTGCCCTCTCTCCAACAGGTGCGATGTCTTCCTTGAATTGATGATCAAGAATCGTACAGATCTCCGCAAATGGTGTTTCACCATCGCATAACTCCCAAAGTGTAGTCATGATGACATCCATGGGCCGCTGGAGATAATCAGTACCACCTAGAACTCGCCGAACAATCCGTTCGATACGATTGAAGTTCTTGCGGATGAACACTACAGCCTGTCGTTCCTGATTTGATGGATCTGCACGTCGAGAGTCATACCCCCAGGGTACATCAGCTCGGTAGGGGTGAACGTTTGCCCAATCAATTTCTCGACTAGTCATTCTATCAACCCCGCAGAATATGTCCATTGGACCAGGGCAATCATGAGGATTGCGCCGAGGATGCCACAAAGACGGGTAAGGTCACGTCTTTCAGTGAAATTTTTCAGATACCAAGTGGCAACACCTAGGATGCTGCAGAGGGAGAATAGTACCCACCACAGCGCCGGCAGCATAGGTGCCCGTGTAGACCGTTTCAATTCAATGAATCGAAGTTCCTGGTTGAAATCATTCGTGTCCATTCATGAACCGTTGTTGTCGGATTCAACCCAATGGATGTCATCCGATGGATTGACCATGGTCTACGATCTATCGGTCGTTACGGTGGTTCGTCAATCAGAGAACCAATTATTCGCTTGTCTGTCATGGAATTGATTCTCGTCGTTACCATCCTTTCCGCCTGGTATCTTAGTGGCCCTTTGAGTCTATTTGGCCTAGCATCGATTCTAATTGCATCATTCTATGTTCTTGGTATCCATCGTGTCTGGTCTGAGAACGAGAAACTTCGTAGGGAGATTGCCCAGCGGATTATCGACGAAGATCCCGATCAACATCCTGATCTTCGTCTGAATGTCCTCATCGTTAGTATGCATCTGATTGTAATCGTCCCACTTCTTCTATGGAGATTGAATGACGTGTTCAATTTGTATTCAGTACCTGAGGATGTGACGGGGAAGGATTGGTGGTTATTTGGGATTGATTTACTCTCAAGAAGTCTGTTGGATTGGGCAGAGGTCTACGAGGTGAAGTGGAGTCGGATCGAACCCGACGCTTGGATGGGGAGACACATTGTTCTCGCCTTACTGATTCTGATTGATGTGCTTCTAATCCAGTCCATTCTCCGACTCATTAGTATCCATCGAACAATACGAGAGGGTGTCTTAGCAGCTGGTCGAGATCCAGAGACTGCAGCAAGAATCGGTGAACGGGTGAACGTTCCACTTGTGAGATCTATTCTTGATGATTCCACAGATGAAGAGAGGCGTAACAGGATTCGTGCTCTAGCATTAACCGGTGGACCAGAGGATGCAATGCGGATTTGGCCTCTTCTGAACGAATCTGATCTTCGTTCCGAGGTCTTGGCAACATTAGTTCGTATTGGTCCATTGACTTTGACAGATCGCCTTCTTTCTTCAGATTCTGTAGCGTTACGCCTCGCTGCCATCCAATGGCTGAAAATCGTAGATGAAGATGAAGCATGGGAACGGATTGCTAGATGTGCGACAGATCCAGATTCAACAGTTCGTGCTAGCACCATCGGAACGATTGATGGTGCCCCAATACGTCATGCTGAACCTGTAATTATTCGCCTCGTTAGGGATTCAGATACTGATGTTGCCCTAGAAGCATCCCGACAACTCCGGAGGTTAGATGATGCTGAGACTTTACTTCGTGTCTCTCGTCCTTTGCTAGAAACTGGTTCCAGTGGAGTTAAGATTCACACGATTGATGCGTTAAGCCAAATCGAGGATGGGAGAGTAGTTCCTCTGATTGTTGGAATGTTTGAGGACTCCGACGAAAATGTTCGAAGCGCAGCTCAACAAGCGATTGAGCATCTTAAGCGAATAGCATCTGCTTGACAGCATCGAGATGAATGATTTGATAGTATCAAGCAAGATTATCGATCATTGCATCAATTGTTTCTGGATTTGCCTCTTTGTTTCGACCGGATGTCAGTGCTCTACCCATGACATCTGCTCCAATGAATGAGAACATCTGTCTCATTGCCATGATTACGTGTGCCCCGCCTCCACCACTGTGGGTTGCTAGACCTACTGGCTTACCTGTACACATTGTCCTAAAGTTCTGCCAATCGCCAGAAAGCCAAGCGATTGCATTATTCAGAGTCGGAGGCATCGAACCATTGTACTCAGGTGCAACTACAATCCATGCATCCGCCTCAATCATTTGTTGTGTAAGTTTGGAAACATCTACTGTTTGTTCAGGATCAGATGAACGTGCTACTGTAAACATCGGTAAGTCCATTTCAACCAAATCCACAACGTCTGCGTCATGTCCTTTTTCTCTCGCCACTCCCGCAAATCTCTCTGCCAATTCAAGATTAGTTCCAGTGGTAGCGGTTATCATCAGAAATTTCGCCATGAACCTCGCAACACTAACTGAGTGATGTTCATTCCGGTCAATAACAGCGAATACTTATTGCCAAATCGAATAACCGTAGTTTGTTCCGTATGGTGTCTCACGGTCATGACGAATGTCCGCATTGCGAATCTGATCTTTCCGGTGAAGAGCCTCAATGTCCATCCTGTAATGGTGCACTGTATGGCATTGCACCTACAAGAAAGGAGCGAGTTCAGGAAGTCGCAAGGGAAGTTGTGTCCACTACCACGAGTGTACTTGGCACTGCCGCAGACAAGGCGCAGGATGCTGGCCGTAAGGCAATGGATAGCATAGGAAGTGGCATTGAACGCGCCTCAACGAAGATTGGAGAGATCAGTATCCCGAATCTCCGCAGGGGCGATAATCCTCAGGATGAGCCTCAGGGAAATATCCCCATTGGTGAGTCTTCTCAGTTTGAAACACCTGAACCAATTACAGAGATAGAGGAACCTGAAGTTGATGAAACAGTAGATGAAACCATGAGCGAGACAATGCGCCTTATTCAGGAAGGAGAGGCTCTTGCAGGTGCTAAGAGGCCCTCTGAAGCTGCTGCTCGTTTCAAGCAGGCAATCGCTCTTGACCCTACGAATCCCCTATGTTGGTACAATCTTGGCGTAGTCCAAGAGCAGATGGGCCTAGCTGACGAATCTATCAAGTCATTCAATGTGACACTTGTTCACGATCCAGATCATGTCCCTGCTATGGCGAACCTTGCTGTAATCCTAGATGCGCTCGGGGATCCAGGCGCTGCTAGCCATGCACAGAAGGCCTTGGCACATTTCCCCGGTCATCCTGCCCTTACTAGAATTGCAGGATCGGGTTCTCAAGTGGCAGCCCCTCCTACAGACGCACCATCACCTGTGAATATTGGAGGAGTTGTTGAAACCGCACCTTCAGAGGATACGGCGCCCCCAATCCGGAAGACTGGTTTGGTAATCGGGACCACTACCGCTCCTCCTTCTGAAGTGCCAATGGATGAAGTCAAAGTCGAGGAGCCTGTAGAAGTAGTTGAATCTGAGATTATTACCGAATCAACACCACAACCTGAGCCTATTCTCCAGAGTCCTGAATCCGATGAAGAGGTCAACACCAAGATGAATCAAGCAACAGCTATGCTTCGCTCCGGAAACAGTGCCGAAGTCATTGCTATGATTGAGGGGGCTTATCTTGAAAGGAATTCAAGTCATGCAAGACCTTACAAGATTCTTGGTGCCGCCTATGCACTTGAGAATCGTGTTGATGAAGCTATAACCTCATTCACTGATGGCCTTAATCTCGATAATGCCGATGCCCCAGGGTGGTATAACCTAGGCCGGCTACATCTGAGAAACGGGCACCCTGATGCTGGAGCTACCTGCTTTACAGCTGCTCAGATGGTTGATCCCAACCATATTCCTTCTGCGCGTTCACTAGTCGAGTACTACAAAGAGACAGAAGATCGGACACGTTTGATTCCTCTGTGGATTCATCTTTCTACGCTTGAGGAGCTTGGGGAGGGTGCCCACGAACTTGCATCTATCCTTGTCGAGATTGGAGAAGGTGAGAACCTCATGATTGAAACTCACCCCGAACTACCGATTATGATTCCTGAAGGCCCTGAACTTGCTCGAAAAGCGGTTGATTTGTTGGGTTCAGAGGAATCCGAAATGAAGGCTAGAGCACTTTCTCTCACAGGCGAACATCCTGAGGCAATCCGTATTTCTAAGTCAATTCTCGAATCAGATCCTACTCAATCTGAGAGCTGGCGTTTGATGGCGCGAATCCTTGAATCTGCAGGAGAGATTGACCGTGCTCAACAATGCCGTAAGAAGGCTGAACTGATAGGTGGTAGTATCGAAGAGGAGGTAAGCAATCCTTCTGTTATCGTCGAAGATAGTCCAATTCTAACTGTCGAATCAGAACCTTTGCTAACCGTTTCTGATGATGATCCTTGGGCGGCTCTCACGGAGGACTCGCCTGTTGAGGAAGTATCTGTGCCAGTAATTTCATCGGAGCCCGTAGTCGAGCCGGAGCCTGTAGTC
>DAYJ01000094.1:6567-9471 GCA_002506875.1 Euryarchaeota archaeon UBA40
CCTGTAGTCGAGCCGGAGCCTGTAATCGAAGTAGAACCATCTGTAGTTCCTGCAGGATTAGGTGATAGCCAACAGGATCTTCTGTTGACTCCAGTTACACCGAATACTGAATCCGATGATTCTGCGAATGGAGTGCTTCAAGAGAGCGTCATGGTCGACCTTTCTCAGGTTGCATCCGATGCCGCATCTAAAGCAGGCGGAGCATCCAGTCAAACATCGATGACGATGGAGGGTGCCATTGAATGGTACAACAAGGCACTCTTCCTGATGGAGGACAAGAAGTACAAGGAGGCTCTCTCTTGTTTCGATAAGGCTCTTCCTGCTTCTGCTGAAGATGAGGATTTGGCTATTCGGATCATCAATGGCCGAGGTCATGCATATTACTACCTTGAGGAATATCCTGAAGCGATTAAGGCATACTTTGAGGCTATGCGTATCAACAAGGATAAGGTCACTGGTGCGACACTCTACAATATGGGTACTGCATATGCCAATGTCGAACTCTATGATGATGCTGTGAAATGCTTCAAGCAGGCTATACCTCGTGGATTAGATGGTGAACAGAAGAAGATGTGCAAGGAACAGATACGGCGCTGTAATGAGCTTCTGAAGATTCAGAAGCGGAAGATGGGTCGTTAGGATTCAATCCTCACATGAACCGATTTTGATGTGGGTGTATTACTCCCGATTGCGACTGATTCCAATGGAATCAGTACATTAGCCTCAGGGAAGTATGTTGCAATATTCCCTTTTGGGATTGAATATGGGATGACTTTCCATTGTTCAGCTCGTCTTTCAATGCCATCATGAATTGAAATCAGATTGACTTCTTGTTGAGATATGATGCCGTCTTTCTCCATATCTTCTGGATTCATGAAGACGATACGTCGCGCGTTCTTGATTCCTCTGTAACGGTCATCCATGCCATAGATGGTTGTATTGTACTGATCGTGACTCCTGATAGTCATCATTGTGTATCCATCTTCTACTTCGAAGGAGTCTAAGGGATGTGAATGCATAACTGCCTTACTATTGGGTGTGTTCCATATGGGTCCATCACGTGGCCCATTGGGTAGGTAGAAACCTCCGTCTTGTCGTACTCGGGCGTTATAATCGTCAAATCCTGGAATGACATCTTCGATTAAGGATCTGATTCTATCGTAGTCCTCTGCAAGATTTGACCATTGAATAGGTGATGATCCAAATAGGGCGTTTCCGATGTGTGCAACGATGTCCGGTTCACTCATCAATAGATCAGAGGCTGGTTTCATCGTGCCTCTACTGCTGTGTACAACTCCCATACTGTTCTCTACTGTGACAAATCGGTTTCCGGTTCGTCCCGTGTCCTCTTCAGTCCGTCCTAGGCAAGGTAGGATGAGTGCTTCTTTCCCAGTAACGACATGACTTCTGTTCAATTTTGTCGATATCTGGACAGTTAATCCGATACGGTTGAGTGCTTGTGCAGTCACTTCGGTGTCCGACATTGCTGACAAAAGATTGCCGCCAAGACAGAGTAAGACATCGAATTTATCTTCAAGCGAACGTTGTATCAATTGAACAATATCAACACCTCTTTCACGTGGAGATTCGATGCCCGTGGCTTCATCGAGTGCAGCGAGGAATGATTCTGAAGGGTGATGGTTGATGCCAACGGTCCGATCTCCCTGGACATTACTATGCCCACGGACAGGACAGGCTCCGGCACCCTTGCGGCCAAAGTGACCACCCAGTAGGAGCACATTGACAATATCGTGAATTGTTTGGACAGAGTTGCGATGTTGAGTGATTCCCATAGCCCAGCATATGATCATCCTCTTCGATTGAGCGATAATCCTTGCAATCTCCCGAATCCTTTCTTCCGTAAGGCCAGAGACACGTTCTATGTCATTCCAATGGACATCTGTTAGATGAGAAACGAAATCATCGAAACCAATGGTATGTCTGTCAATAAACGATGAATCGACAGCATTGTTCTCGATTAGGTGTTTTGCAATCCCCTTGAATAATGCGGAATCACCATTGATACGGACTGGGACATGATCATCTGCGATTGTGGTACCTGTGCCAAGCATCCGTAGCATCTCCTGTGGGTGTTTGAATCGTTTCATTCCCGTCTCTTCCAAAGGATTGATGCTGATTACAGAACCACCCTTACGTTTGCATCTAGCCAATGCTGAGAGCATCCTCGGGTGATTCGTTCCAGGATTCTGACCAACAACTAGGACAAGGTCAGCGTAATCGAAGTCTTCGAGTTTCACAGTCCCTTTTCCTATTCCAATTGAGGTGTTGAGTGCGACTCCACTGCTCTCATGGCACATATTGGAGCAA
Organism: Euryarchaeota archaeon UBA40; assembly: GCA_002506875.1. Classification (GTDB taxonomy): domain Archaea; phylum Thermoplasmatota; class Poseidoniia; order Poseidoniales; family Thalassarchaeaceae; genus MGIIb-N2. Next base: position 8,896 of record DAYJ01000094.1, read on the forward strand.
TCTGGGAGGTTGTTAGTTCCAATTTGACGTGCAAGAGTCCCCCACAGAAATGCGGCTTCATTAGATGCTCGACCTGAGGTGTATAGCGCGACCTTTTCAGCATCTGTTGCCTTAATTCGCTCTGAGATAAGTGTAAATGCAGATTCCCATGTAATCGCTTGATAGTGTTCATCGCCTTCAGCGAGATACATCGGTTGAGTAAGGCGACCCTGCTTATCCATCCACATATCGCCTTGTTCAGAGAGGGATGATACTGAATATGTAGAGAATAAATCGGCAGTTACTCTTCGAGAGGTTGATTCAGCAGCAAAGGCCTTCGCACCATTTTCACAGAACTCAAAGCCACTTCGATGATCATCCGGATCTGGCCATGCGCAACCAGGGCAGTCGAAGCCATCAAACCGGTTCACAGATCTCATAGTTTGGATGGTTCCTTTGATGCCTGACTGTGCCAAGGTGTGGCGAAATGAAGTAGTCACTCCCTTGACTCCAGCAGCAAGCTTCGACGGCCGTACAATTCGTAGAGATTCATTCTCGATTGGCGTGGTGGCTCTCACCTTGCCGCGAGGCATACTA
>DAYJ01000094.1:9852-17708 GCA_002506875.1 Euryarchaeota archaeon UBA40
CCCCAGTCATGACGGTAAAACGTCCTTCGCGAGCGAATACAATCAGTGTGAGGTCATGGAACGCTGCTAGGTCGATTGCAGCGCTAGTCGCTCCACCAACACTCATCAGGATAGGTACATTTGATCGAACAGCCTTCTCGACCATTTCGAAAGACACACGCCCAGAGAGGCTGACAATGTATTTGTCCATGGGCCAATTTGAATCAATACGATGTATTCCCACAAGTTTGTCCATAGCATTGTGACGTCCTACATCTTCCATAGTTTGAACAACTTCTCCTTTGAGTGTGTATGAGGTTGCTGAATGGGAAGAACCTGTGACGCTGTACAGGGAATCCCCTTCTGGTTGCATGATGGAGATTGAATTGATGACAGTGTTATCCACCTTGACATTAGGCATTGAACTACATCCTTCGATGGGAACGATTTGTACTTCGTCACGCCCACACATTCCACATGCTGCAGTCGAATCTAGTGATCTGCGTGATGGAATACCACTCCAGATGACATGTACTTGTCCATCTTGACATTGGATTTCGGGTAGTGGATCGTCACGAAGCAAATCCCCCTCACCAGTCATTAGGCCGAGAATCAGATGTTTGTCATCTCCAGGAGTTCGCATTAAGCTACCATAGAGGCGTCCATCCGGGCCATCGCAGGAAGTATTCAGCGGTGCTTCACTCGCAACAGCGTCACTGACTGGATGCCTAGAATTCTCTTGGAATCTGAAACCAGCACGTTGACTTCTGTCCTGCACGAGTTGTTCTTGTCTACAATGTCCATCAATCCAGCGGATGTGAGTGTAGGATTGTCGAGATTGATATATAGCGACCTTCTGACCAGTTGTATGGGTCTTATCGGTAGTGATGGGTTCTCTCTTCCAATGGCTGTTCAGGTTGAGGTAGTTGAAGCAACTCTTGATGCTACAGATAGTGCGAAAGAAGCGATGATTGGTGCGATGGGTTCGGATACCGCTACTCATGTGTTAATGGTCTCAGTCGAGGCAGGCGGTTGTTCAGGCCATATGTATGACATGCAAATCATCGAACGTCCCGATGATATTTCTGCGTTCCAGAGTTTCCAGTTCGGAGACATCACATTACTCATTCACAACAAGGATAGCACACTTCTCAATGGGATCCGCATCGATTACCGCGACACCCTTCTTGGTGGAGGTTTCCAAATCGAGAATCCAAACGCGGACAAGTCCTGCGGCTGCGGTCAGTCGTTCAGTTGAGTCCTATGCCTTCGCACTATGTTCGTACAGGCGACATCTCTGTTCTCATCGGAGATGATTCTCGTTCTCTCCTCCATTCTGTGTCTACGCAACATCTAGAGGATCTATCGGAAGGTGAAACTCAGACCTGTTGTATCCTTGACGCCAATGGTCGAATTGAAGATCGTCTCCTTGTATGGAATCTTGGTGACCAGATTGCTCTCACCCACATGATGGGTAGGGCAGCATCGACAAGGGAACTCTTGGTACGCTCCAGATCGTGGAAACAAAATGTGGACGTCATACCTCTTGATGAGGGGTTCTCGCTTTTGTTCAGAGAGATTCAAGGAGATCATGTGGTCAATCGTGTCGAACAGCAAGGTTCAGTCCATTCGACCATAGTTCGTTCTCTTGATACCTTGGAAATCGTCTATCTTGGTCCATCACAGGATATCGAAATCCTGAGTAAGGATTTCATAGAACAGGGTTCCAATCTAAGAGACCCCATCGAGGAGGATTTGTACAGAATTAAACGAGGACATCTTACTTCATCCGGATTGGAACAGCATCGTCCAATTCCTCTTGAAGTAGCTCTTGATAGCGATATCTCGTTCACCAAGGGTTGCTATATCGGTCAGGAGATGATTGCAAGAATGGATGCAAGAGGAGCATTAGCGCGGACATCTGTGACGATTGAGACCGATACTGAAATTTCTCCTGGAAGTCAATCTTTGGCAGGTGGTGGGAGAATAATCGTCATGTCATCAGTAGAAGGAACTGACTCTTGGTGGAGTGCGTGTCTCGTCCATCCTGATGTTGCCCATGTTGGTTCATCCCTCCATACTAAGCAACTTGAAGGCGTATCTGTTGAATTGAATATACGGAATAGTTGGAAGGCCTCTTCAGATTGATTACAGACGCCTGTAACCTTAGAACGGGGGGCGTTTAGCCTATGTTATGCATGGGACACGCGTCAGGCTGTCAGTCCTTCTTGTGATGCTGTTCATCAGCCTACCACAATCTAGTATTGTTGGCGCCACAATGACTCCTCCATTGAATGAATCAGTCATCGATTCAGCCCTGATTAATGCAATTGAGACCAATGAAGATACAAATCATCCAGTCATCATTCAGTTTTCCGGGGCTCTTGTTCAGGATATCCGTGCCTTCCTTATCTCTCATGAAGTCACCTTTGTCGTTGAATCGGATTTTCTAAAAGGTGGTCTCGCTCAACTCGATGCCGAACAGATTGCTCATCTCAGCAATCATCCTGAAATTAGATTCCTTGAACTTGATCGTCCATTACAGACTTTCTACCTTGATGAACCAATTATGACACCTGAACCAATCCTGATGCATGAGACTGTTCATGTGACGAATTCTACAGCTGCTTGGAGTCGTGCAATCATTCAGCGAGATGGATCATTAAAGCTCACTGATACGGGGGCATTTGCAGAGTGGGACGGTGATGGAACTACAGCTGTGGATGTTGACACGGGGGTTGATGCTGAGCATCCCGATTTCGATTATGCTGGTCCATGGACTGGAGACAAAGTAATCTATTCTGCTAAATTCGATGGGGTTGGTTGGACTGAAACCAAGAACTCAGATACATCATCAGGTCATGGTACACATGTCGGTGGAACCATTGCCGGTAATGGTGACGCCTCTGGGGGTCGTCGTCTTGGTACCGCGAAGGGGGCTCAATTAGTCGCATTAGGCACTGGAGATGGTGTTTCGATATTTGCTGCCGAGCAAGGACTTGAATGGGTATACGAACATAGTCGTCCAGGAAATAATCTGAATAATATCCGTGTTGTTTCAAACTCTTGGGGCACTGACGGTGATTACAACCCTCAGGGAGCAATTGCTACCATTACTGACGCTTTGACCTTTGAAAATGGGGTTGCAGTCATCTTTGCAGCCAGTAATAGCGGTGGTTCAGGTGCTGAGGATGACAGTGATCTTCGCACTAATGTATACGCAAACACACCTTCGGCAATTTCTATTGCAGCATTAACACATGATGGTTCAGCCGTCACATCATTTAGCAGTCGAGGATGGATGAGTCAACAGCATACATGGCCCGATCTTGGAGCTCCTGGCAGGGATATCTGGGCGACTGCCCCACGTCGAACTGCAATCGATGCATCCACAAGGACTCAAGGCGATCTCTACTACATGTCGATTAGTGGAACTAGTATGGCAACACCCCATATCGGTGGTATCGCTACCATTTTGATTGATGCTGCTCCATCGTTGGGTGTTGCTGACTATCAGAGGGAAGATCATGATGAAGGAATCAGCCTCGTTACGGGATCCGATTCACAAGGCCTCCAGATGGAAGATTGGGGGACTGCTAACGAGACTCGAATCCATGAGGTGGAGCTGATCCTTGAGTTGACTTCCCAGTATCTACCCAACAGTTGTGAGGAAGGAAATGATGAGGATTCGTGTAATGATATCCCTCAGAATGACTCGTGTTATCTTTCTCTAACAGGTCGATGTCACGATTGGCGTGTCGGACACGGTCTTGTTAACGTCGACCACGCTCTTGCTCTAGCTCGTACACTAGAATTGATGCGCGATACAGACGGTGACGGCTTTGTCGATGACATGCGCCCTACTGTATGGGATGCCTATGATCAGTATGAGAACCTCATGCAAGACGCCATCATCGAGTTATCGACAGATCGACTTTCCCATAATTGGAAAGGTGAATGGAGCCATTTCAACAATGGTCCGACTAGTACCTTTGGAACCTACGCAACTGACGACCGTCACTATGTCTACATTCCAAACGGTACTGTGCAGATGGACGTCACCTTTGCTGTTGTTCAGAGGAATCTAGAACATGGTGAATTTGGTCAACATTCACTTACAATTGATGTTGGGGAGACAGGAGAGAATGATGCTGGTCAAGGGGATCGTAATGGTGATACAGTTCGGTATGAGGTTGAGATTGACGAGTCGCAATGGAATACATATGCAGAGTTCGATGTTGTTGGTAACGGAGTCACTCTTCTACCTATCACTTCGATAGATGATGAATTCTACGAACCTCTCTTCGCATACACTGTATCTTGTTCATTGACTCTGGATGTTTCTAGCCCTGTCTTAGTCGAGGTTGTACAGCGTTTAGATGGGTATACCGATTTAGATCCTGGACCCCCATCTGAATCATATGACCAAATCCATGATGGAAATTTACGAATGATACGACCTGTCTATGATGAGGGTAGAGTTCTCGAACTTGATGATACTCTTGAGGAGATAAGTTCCTCAGGATTTTCAGGCCTTTTACTTCGAATCTTTGCTGTTGTAATATTGCTTGGAGTCGTCGCATTCTGGACAGTCCGCCGTCGAGATTTCGATATGAATCCTGCATTGATTGATCATGCAGATCTTGAAGCTGAGGGTGCAGTCCTTGAAGCAGATCTTGTGAGTGTTGGCGCGTTAAAGGCAGATGACTAATCAGAGGTCTGGAATTTCAGGTCGTACAGTATCATTATCCATAGCAGAGGGCGCTGTTGCAATCTCCTCAAACGTCAGTTCATTTTCTGCGAGATCACGTTGATTGAGCCGACCGATTGTCTGGAGTGATAGTTGTCCACTTTTCCGAACATAAGCATACAACTCAGCATCCATGTCTTCGGCGACTTGATCTTGGAAGGACTGGCTGATCAATTCACCTCGCCGTCGATTATACCCAAATTCGATAGCTAAACCGACAAGTGAAGCACTGTAAAGGACAGCAAGGGCTGATAGTGAAAACTGTACTGGACTCTCAAAAGGAGTCAGATCTGGAGTTCGAATCACTACCATCATCTGTCTGAAAGTTAAGGCAAGTAGTCCTACTCCTACAATCGGCTGAATTTTTTCATTTACGAAAGTGGAAAGTGGAATCAATCTTCGTTCCGCAGTTGCTGAGAATACTAAGGGTCCAGTTACAGCTGCAGTGAGGACGGTCGTGAATGACCCAAGTATAACGTACAATATGACTGTGCTCGTGATGATACCAGTGAAACTTAGTGGAAGATACAGGGATATCAGGTAAGCGAAGAGACCGAGGAGCACAGGCGTGGGTAGCCGGTGGATGGAAAGAAGGACTGGATCGATTCGTGTACTTCCGTGACCTGGTTGCCGTATACCAATCACATTCCAATCTGTCATTGACATCACAGTTTTCAGAATACGAAGAAGAAATCCGAATCTAATCAGAATACGTTCACAAAGAGCAAGAAGTGGCCATGTCAGAAGATACACAGGTGCTGCAATCAAAGTAATTAGAGGTGAGAGTGTTACACCTGGTATGAAAATGAAATGTACAATACTCAGAGGAGTAAGCATCGCTGTTTCAATCCGTGATTGCCTGTCCTCTGAAATGTGGAGATGTCGTGCCTCTTCATCCAATGCTGTTCTGAACTTCGAAAGTGTACTCCCTGAGTTCAATACACGCCGGACAGCTTCTCTGTAACGCGTGTGTTTTGCCTTATTCCCTAACCAAGAGCGGAATAGCCAACGAACAGGGACGGCCAGTATTACTGGGACTAGAAGGAGACCGATACCCCAGAGTGTTCCACCTAGGTCGGCCATGGTTCGTGGCGGTTCGGACGCCGTTTAGAGATGTTCGTTGAACGGAGGGTATTCAGTTCATCCTAGAAGCTACAGCGCCCCAATCGACGACATTCCACCATGCTGCGATGTAATCGCCCCGTCCTGGTCCGAATTTCTTGTAGTATGCATGTTCCCAGACGTCAAGGCCGAGTAGTGGCGTACCGCCACAGCCAATTCCAGTCATCAATGGATTGTCCTGATTAGGGGTGCTGCAGATTTCGAGTCCTGAATCTGTCTGGCATAGCCATGCCCAGCCACTTCCGAAACGTGTCATTGCGGCTTGTGCAAAAGCTTGCTGGAAGGATGTAAAGTCACCAAAAGAAGCATCGATAGCAGCAGCAAGATCACCTGTAGGTGCCCCTCCTCCATTTGGACTCATACTGGACCAGAATAATGTGTGGTTGTAGAAACCGCCTCCATTATTCCGCACTGCTCCGTTATCCATGTGGGATGCGAGGATATCCTCAATTGACTTCCCTTCCATCTCGGTACCAGCGATTGCAGCGTTGAGTTTGTTGGTGTATCCTTGATGATGCTTTGAATGATGGATCTCCATCGTCAAGGCATCCAAGTGTGGTTCAAGTGCATCGTAAGCGTATCCTAGGTTTGGCAGTTCAAAGGTCATGAAACGCGACATGTATTACTTGTTCATCAATTCTTTGAATAGATATTCGTTGCTATTAGTGACAGGATTATGAGGTGGCGGTTGAATTCACCGCTATGGCAAAGATTGCTGTAACCGATGGCATGGCCAAAGATGCTGTTTCGATGCTGAGGGATGTAGGGCATGAAGTGTCAATTCTTCATTCTCAGGAGGAATTAGTCGATGGTTTTGATGCGGTAGTCATTCGTTCAGCAACGAAAATGACTGCTGCTGCTATTGCAGATATACCTTCACTACGCCTCATTGGTAGAGCCGGAGTAGGTGTCGACAATATTGACCTAGATGCTGCAACATCTGCTGGAATTTTGGTATGCAACACTCCTGGTTCATCAACACAATCTGTGGTTGAATTAACCATTGGACATCTCCTCTCATCTGCCCGCCATATTCCTACAGCAGACAGGAATCTGCGTAATGGTGAATGGACCAAAAAAACGCTCAAGGGTACCGAACTGTCTGGGAAGAATATTGGTTTCATAGGTTTTGGAAGAATTGCGCAAGGTGTGGGATGTGTTGCTAAATCATTAGGTATGAATTTGCATGCTTATGATCCATATTTACCCGCTGAAATTGCTGCAGGGCAACAATGCGAATTGCATGAAAATGTCGAAGATGTCTTTAGAAATTGTACACATATTGCCGTTCATTGCAATCTTACTGAAGAGACACATCACTTGGTTAATTCACATACATTGTCACTGATGCCTAACATTGGGGCGGACGGAATCGAATGCGGAAATCACCTTGTATCTTGTGCACGTGGTGGAATTGTCAATGAGGATGACGCTCTTCAAGCACTTGAGAACGGTACGTTGAGATCTTGCGCGTTGGATGTTTTTGAAAGAGAACCCGAAACTACACATCCCCTCCTTAAGCATCCGAATTTTCACGGAACACCACATATTGGTGCTGCAACCTTTGAGGCCCAAGCACGTATTGGACTTGAAATGGCTAATCTGCTAATTGATTTCTTTAACGGTGTAACACCAAAATCGGTAGTCAATAAATCAGTTCTTGATTGATGTTTCATTCTAGTTTATGCATCGCCGTCAACACATCTGCGAAGTCATTCAGCCCCTCAGGGACCTCGATTCCTGAGATTGGTTGTGCCAGGCTTGTTCCAGCATCTTTCTTCTCTTTCCAGACCATGGAATTGAATTCAACAATCATGTCTGTAGTGTCCTCCATGATGTCGTCGCTAGAAATTGAAATCTGCTCCGGATGGTTACGCACATCGACTGCAGATGAATCATAGAGAGTGGTTGAGATGTGGTGGCTGAACAACGGACATATCGGACTGAACATGGCTAATGTGTCACGAACGATACGATGAATCGTCTATGCTGCGACAGAATCGCC
>DAYJ01000041.1:0-23085 GCA_002506875.1 Euryarchaeota archaeon UBA40
CTGTCTTGTCCTGAGAGATTATTTCCCGGATCACTCCATTGAGCCCTCAAGTCGTTCATGATGATGTCTCCTGCAACAGAATCACATTGGCCGGATATTCCAGACTCTTCCTCTGATGTTACACTCACATCGATGTAGCCAATTGAATATCCTTCTGGAATACTAATTTCGGACAAATCGAATTGGAGATTTCTCGTCTCATCATCCTGCAATGTCACTACCTCTTGCATGGTTTCGTTTAGTGTCGTGAATGTGATTAGGTAATCATTATCATCTGCGAATTCAGAGATAATCCCTGTTCTGAGAACAACCGTATCGTATCCAGTATAACTGATCAGAATCAGAGTAGCTATGAATGAAATTAACGCAAATCGATTTCCTTCTCGGTTGGAGGTGAGATTAGACAGGACATTTTTCATATTTCCTTCATTAGAACTCATTTTTACACCTACCTAAACGATTGACGAATACAATATGCAGAGGATAAAGATGAACCCTGTTAGAACGGCCATAGATTTGGAGAATAGTTCCAAATCGCTATCCTGTATTTCTGGTTCGTTCAATTCATTGAGGGCTTGCAACTTCTTTGAGATGCTCTCTCCTTCTGCAATCAGTGCCTTCATGATTCGCTCCTCCCAACCGATGAAGATTGCAACAACCATGGCAAGAATCGCAGAAGATATCATATCGGATACTGGTAAGATAGATTGCAATAATTCAATCATTGTTGATGAAACAATTAGGAGCATCAGTATGACAATTATTCTCGTCATCCACTGGTTGTTTTCCGCCGCTGAGTCAATCACATCAAAGTGGAGTAGGAGATACATCACCATGAGTGGTGTGAATAATAGTACCAGTGCATCTGTGGTGAAATTATACCAGATGTCATAGCTCTTTGGAAAATCCTCACAAACGGTATACATGCAACTGTCAACTATACCGAGTATCGCATAGTCTGCGATACCACTGATCAATCCGACTCCGAGTATCATGTAAATTATAACTGTAAATCCATTAATCCCCTTCTTTGTCGCTCTCCATGTTTCTCCAGCTGTCAATGCCAATATCGAGATTGCAGCTACGGAATTCATGATGGTGTAGCCAATCCAATTCGGGACGTATGAATAATCGCCTACACCGGATTCTATTGCAAATCTGCCCACGAATTCATCGTTGATTGAAATGATTTGTGCTAACCACCACGTCATTTGTTGTCCGAAAAATGCGATTAGGACAATTCCAGATGCCAGAGACATTCTCCTAGCAGTATTGTCATCATCGAGCATCTCTTCAGATATGAAACGGAAGTAAACCAAAAGCAGGATGAAGTAGCCTGGAAGGAAGAGTATGTGTGAAAACCAAACGTAGTGATATTCGGTTAACATCATGGAGATAATGATGGCCAAGCTAACGCCGAATATGATTGGAGTTACTAATTTGATTGACGACGCTTTCTGGAATATTGGATACGGGTAAACAAAAGGAAACATTGCGCCGATTACAATCGCTGCAATGGTGAATGAGTAAAAGAGGTACTGGAATATGTCCAGATTAGGTATTGAATTGACAATTCCTCCCACCACCTTTGCATCTCTTACAGCAGCCGCAGCATAGCGTAATCCGAAAAAAACGAGACACCATCCTAACATTAATCCGGTCATGCGATCCATCCACATTCGATCTTTGGACCGATTAAGGAGAATCAGTGTCGTCACCCCCAACAAGAAGCAAACAATGGCCGCGACTGGCACCATTGAATCCTGTTCGACCATACCTTCGCGTATCGACTCTAGGTTATACGCATTATTCCACATTGACCATATCTTCCAACTCGGAGCGAAGGTTCAGGTGCTTAATCGGTAAAAGGATAATTATGCCTGCTTGGGAGAGTCGCCTACTTTCACCATGGCCGATTTGGAATCGCATACTTCCCGTTGATCAAGGTGTACGATCGTCCCTTGTACGAATATCTGTGCTGACAATCGTCACGATGCTACCACTCTATGGTCTGACGAACTGGATGCAGGTGTGGATCGGTCGCTCTGTAATGAATCCCCAAATTGCATTGGATCGGGATATCCCTGCTATCCCCGAATCTGTCTGGATATATCTTGGCCTGTTCTGGTTTGCCTATCCTGTACTCATCCTCCTTGTGCCGAAGACGGTAGATGGTGTGAAGTCACTAATCACGGCACTTCAGACACTTTTTGTTGTGGAGTTAATCAGTATCGCAATTTTCTTTATCGCACCTGCGGAGGTTGATCTCCGTGATCAGATGGTGACAGCTTTGGTTGGCTTGGATACGATGTCTGCTCAGATTGTTGAGACCATGATTGGCGTAGATCAGCCAATGTCTTCGTGGCCCTCTTTGCATGTTTCCCATTGTGTCATAATATGGGCTGTAGGCCGTCATTGGATGATTCATCAGAAGTACCCGGATGTGGTCCGAATTCTGTATGGTACAACACTTCTTCTGATTATATTCTCAACGCTTACTACAAAGCAACACCATATTTTCGACTTGGTGACTGGAGGTGGGCTTGGCCTCTATGCATCTATCTTGATGTTGCGGCAGGACACCTTTGTGCCCCTCGATTCTGAATCCAGTATTGCATCAGAGGAATGAGATATCCTCATCTGTCTGTATACTGGTGTTTGCCGAATCTTGATAGAGGCGATTCAATTGGGCTGGACAACAAAGGGTGGAAACATGGACATAGCAGTTCTAATCAAGTACGTTCCTGACTCGACAGCCAAGATTACTGTTAGTGGTGATCGAGTGAATGAAGGCGGAGTCAGCAAGTGGTCAATCAGTCCGTTTGATGAATACGCTTTGGAAGCCGCTCTCGGCATGAAGGAGTCCTCTGGTGCGAGTGTAACTGCAATCACATGTGGTCCTAATCGTTCTGAGAAAGGGCTTCGAGATGCGGCAGCAGTTGGCGCTGACTCTCTTGTTCATATTTCTGTAGATGACCTAACTGCATTGGATTCTACGAAGACGCAAGCACTTCTTGCAGCAGCGGTTCAGAGTTCGGGAGCATCAATCGTATTTTGTGGGAAGCAGGCGGCTGATACCAATGCTGGGAGTACAGGTCCAGGTGTGGCAGAGATTATGGGAGCCGCATGTGTAACTGGAGTAACAGAGGTTGGGTCCGAAGGATCAGGCCTCTCCGCTCTTAGAGCAACTTCCGGGGGTGCTGAACGTGTCACTTTGTCCACTCCATGTGTGCTCACATTCGATAAGACCGAGATAGAACTACGTCGCCCTAATGTGAAGGGCATCATGATGGCGAAGAAGAAGCCCATTGATTCCCAAGATGCAGAATCACTTGGCGTTGATACATCCGGATCTACGGCGAATATCACATCCCATAGCCCTCCAGCAGAGAAGGCACCTGGGCAGATGTTCGAAGGTGCTTCTACTGTGAATGATGTTGTTCAGAAGTTACGAAATGAGGCTAAGGTACTCTGAGGAGGTGTAAGAAATGGAAGTCACAATTATTGCTGAGACTAACGAAGAAGGGATTCACCCAGTAACTGCCCAGATGGTTACCGCGGCGGTCAGCCTTGGAGCCTCTCCGACAGTCCTCTGCCCCGGTGGAGTCGGCTGTGATGCAGCTGCTTCAATCGAAGGTGTAAGTTCAGTCATCTCGGTTGAGGGCGATTGCTTCACCTCTTTCGATGGTGGTGCTTGGGCCGCCTCTTTGAACAGCGCTGCAGGGGCAGGTCTCGTTCTCGCCGCTGCTACTCCTAATGGTCGTGAGGTCGCAGCTAGGATGGCTGCATCACGTGGCATTCCGGTCCTACAGGATGCTACTGGAATCAATGATGGGTTGACGGTCGAGCGCCCGATTTACTCCGGTAAGGCGATGGAGAGTGTGAAGGTTGACGGCGATTGTGTCGTGACTATTCGACCTAATGCATTCGCCGCTGCAGGTTCTGGTGGTTCAGCATCCGTGTCCACTGTAAATCACTCAGCCGACGTGACTGTTACGGTTCAGGAGGCGATTGCTAAGGCAAGCGCTCGCCTAGATGTTGCTGAAGCAGATATCGTAATTTCAGGTGGCCGCGGCATGGGCAGTATCGACAACTGGTCATCTCTCGAAGAGGTTGCAGACCAGATTGGCGCTGCTGTAGGGGCATCACGAGCTGTGGTCGACGAATGGGGTCTTTCTCACAGCATTCAGGTTGGTCAGACTGGAAAAGTCGTAACGCCGACTCTCTACATTGCAGTAGGTATTTCAGGCGCGATTCAGCATCTTGCTGGCATGCGTTCGTCGAAGTACATTGTTGCAATCAACAAGGATGCTGACGCACCCATCTTTGGTGTGGCGGACTATGGTATAGTCGCGAACTGGGAGGATGCTCTACCTGCCCTCAAGGACGCGCTTTCATCCCTCTGATTCGTCATCAAGAAGATCCAAGACGTCCTTTTCATTGTCTTCGCCTAGAACATGTATGGTTACCGTGTCGGATGCCGCAGTTCCTCGGTCCGTCTCGGCAGTTAGGGTGAACGAATGCCGTCCTGGCTTCAATCGTACCTTAATCGCGGGCGCATCACCAATTGGCTTCCCTTCATCGTTTCTCCATTCCCAACGTTCGATGTTTCCATCGACACTCTGAGAACTCCTTCCATCTAAGGTGACAGTCACGGTTCCGTCTTCTGATGCTTCGATTTGGCGGTCCTCGCCGGAATCGACAATCGGCGGTTGTGCACTAAACGAATCGTCGTCGATAATATTCTCAAGCAGTTCATTTGCTTCGCTTTCCACAGATTCCTCTTCATTTTCTGTATCGACTTTATCCTCAAGATCGGACAAGATATCCTCTAATTGGCCATCTGTTGTAGTAGAATGAGAATATTCCTCCATCTCTTCATCGGTGAGGATGTTCTCAATGTCCTCAAAATCCTCGCTAGATGCTACTGATGTGTTCTCAAGGGCGTCAGCGATATCCATCGATCCTGCCCCGCTAAGAGCACCTCCAAACAAGTCAGGGTCCTCATCTAGCATGCCATCAATATCAGTTTCATCGATCTCAATACGTACTGCATCAGGGTCGTATAGATCGATACGGTCGATGCGTGTGTAGTCGTTCCGATTGTCGCCAGAGATCGCAATCAATCTCCCCCCTGCATCGGATACTGTTCGGTCGATCAGTCCTGGGTGTTCAACAGCCCATGCTTCTTCCATAGGTGCCATGAATCGTCGGAGGTGAAACCATGCCCCGATGAGCAGATCGTCGTCATGGGCACGTACATCTTTGATTTCATATCCTAGCCGAGCCCACACAGTTGCTTCATCTGATCCAACTTGATATTCGATCACGTCACCATTTTCAAGACCCGCGAGTACACCCGTCAATGTTCCGAATAGAGATGAAGCCGGTGAATCAATTTCAGTTGTGTGGATTATTTCACCCGATTCAGAGAAGCATTGAATCACAGTTTGGGGCGTCTCTGCATCAGTCAAACCAATACATTCTGATGATACGACTAGGACCCCATCGGGCTTGAAGGCCATTTGCGTAATTCTATCCGCCTGCTCTGTTCTCGGCCCCATCATTGCGATATCCTCGCCATTCGCATTGATGAGATGGATTACGCCTTCATCATCGGCGATTGCGAATGCACCACCATCATCTCTCAGGGCTGCGATGCAGGTTTCGCCACGCAATTGTTTCGTTTGTGCCACCCCTTGGGAATCAAAGAGGGTAGCCTGTCTCATCCCATCTACTACGAGAAATCGGGTCTTATCTGGCGTGTGGGCAAGGATATCTACTCCCCCGGCGACATTTACACGCCAGTTCTCGTTTCCTTCAGCATCGATGCAAACAACGTCTTTCGAAATTAGTCCGATGATGGAGATGCCATTTGATAGTGCTACGATATGGTCTCCTTCTTCTTCGAGTCGAGTCATCGTGGCTTCACTATCACTATCCATTGTAGGTGTGCGGATGAGCATTGAATCGTCATCAGTCCAATGGAGTAGCGACCCATCTGGACTTAGATCGCAGGCACGCACTCTTGATTCGCAGGGGATGCGCCGAATCGGCTTGATGCGGTAGGGCATAGTCCGCATTACTGGTGAGGGGATTTAGCGATGTCCGTATCTTGCTCTCATTCCTGATTATGAATCTCAAGGGTTTGATTAGTGGATGATGATGCTTTTTTTGCCCCATCATTCCTCGCTTCTTCCACTGATGCCAGGTATTCTGGAGTGATAGTCCCACACACATATTGTCCCGTGAAGCAAGAGGTGTCGAATTTGGTGACCTTGCTTCCTCCTGCGTCGGTTACAGCGGCTTCGAGATCCTCCAGTGTTTGGTAGATGAGCCAATCAGCTCCGATGGCATCGGTAATTTCCTGAATTGTCCGCCCATGTGCGATGTACTCCTGTTTTGCTGGCATATCTATGCCGTACACATTTGGATGGAGTACGGGGGGTGCCGCGCTTGCAAAGAATACTTCTTTCGCACCAACATCACGAGCGAGTTGGACGATTTTCCGAGAGGTATTTCCTCTTACGATACTATCGTCCACAAGGAGAACACGTTTTCCTGCAAATTCGTGAGGGATAGGGTTGAGTTTCTTCCTCACACTATCCTGTCTAACCTTTTGACCTGGCATGATAAATGTCCTTCCTACATACCGATTTTTTACGAATCCTTCTCTATACTCAACGCCTAGAGTTCGTGCGACTTCCATTGCAGCAATCCTGCCGCTGTCAGGAATTGGCATAACTGCATCAATCTCATGATTCGGGTGTTCTGCCAGAATCCGTCTTGCAAGCCGTTCACCCATCTGGATACGGGATTCATAGACGGAAATCCCATCGATTACAGAATCTGGACGAGCGAAGTAGACGTGCTCAAAAATACAGGGATTTAGTCGAGGTTCAGGGTGACAGACACGGCGAAGAATTCTGCCACTTTCGTCGATGAATACTGCTTCTCCAGGTGCTACATCGCCCACAATTTGGCAGCCAAGAGCAGTGAGAACAACGCTCTCGGACGCGAAAACATGTGTCGAACCATTCGAATCCTCTCTAACACCATGGATGAGAGGGCGAATTCCTAGAGGATCACGGAAGGCGAGGATACCATAGCCCGATAGAACTGTTACAGCGGCGTACGAACCTTCGACTCGAGTATGTACGCGTTCTACGGCATCGAAGAGGTCATCACAGTCTAGGTATATCTCGCCCTCGATTCGAGTTGCATGCGCGCGCTCAAGTTCAGTAGCGAGGACGTTTAGCAGAACTTCTGAATCGCTATTTGTGTTTACATGGCGCCGGTCTTGGTGAATCAACTCATGCAATAGATTCTGAGCATTCGTTAGATTGCCATTGTGTGCTAGTGCCATGCCATATGGGGAATTTGTGTAGAATGGCTGGGCTTCTGCAGAAGATGAGCTACCTGCTGTTGGATATCGGACATGCCCTATGCCCATCGGACCGCCAAGAAGGTCCATGTGGCTTTGACGAAACACGTCGCCGACTAAGCCGTTGGATTTTCTCTGGTGGAATCGTTCACCGTCGCAGGTGACAATTCCTGCCGCATCTTGCCCGCGGTGTTGTAGCACTAGGAGTCCATCGTAAATCTGCTGTCTGACTTGTTGGTCAGACGATGAGAGGATTCCAATGATGCCGCACATGGGTCCTCAACTTGTTAGTCGTGCGGCCGCCTTATGGACATTGAGTGAGCGGATGCGAAATCACTTACTGCCAATGAGGCGGTTTCGCTTGGACCACTGGTACTTGCGTCGGCGAGCAGTCACGCCATATCCGCACGAAGCACAGGCGCGCTTCTGCTTGTGATAGGAGTGGCGGCCACAGCGGCGGCACCTGAAGTGTACGATCTTCTGACGCTTACCCATGGATGGAGTGCCCTTACTCATTCGCTCACCTCAGCAACCCCGCGACTTTGCATCTTCTTATGAGGATTGCCGAAGCGAATTAAGACAGAATATGTACTCATTTCCGAAGTGTTTGAAACCTTAACCCCTCAGTTAAGGGTGTGACTAACCATCGTGGTGCTATTCTAGTCGTGGCGATATTCTTGCTGCTTTCTCTTCAAACGATGTCATCCCCAGCGGCCGCAGAGGTAACATCCGATTCTATCGATTGTGTCTCTGAGGTTGTTAACGCGGGCCAGGAGATTAACTGTAATATCGACCTTAGTGCAATGCCTGGTGCTTCATCGCTTCGTTTTGAGTATCTAATAGATGGGGGGCCAAATCCGGCTAAGGCATCGGTTCTCAATGTGGGTTTACAACATAGTTGCGGAATTCTAGAGAACGGTTCAGCAATATGTTGGGGTAGTGATCCACACGGCCAGTTAGGGGATGGAGGAAGTTCTACGAAATATGTCCGTCCAACAAATCACATCACGTCTCCTGATGGGTCTCCATTCAAGTCTATATTCGCTAAATATCATCGTACCTGTGCTCTGACTTTTGAAGGCAATCTGTATTGTTGGGGGTACAATCCTAATGGGGAATCTGGAGATGGTACGACGAATACCTACAAGTCCCCCACAGTATCAGTCAAGATTCCCACTAACCGCACGGTTGAAACTGTTGGAATGGGGCGTAGTCACACTTGTGCCATTCTAGATGATTCATCACTGATGTGTTGGGGTTCAGATTCATGGGGTATTCTTGGAAATGGTGATGGTGAGACGTCCTCCCAGTATGAGCCA
The DNA here is from genome assembly GCA_002506875.1 of Euryarchaeota archaeon UBA40. Taxonomy (GTDB): domain Archaea; phylum Thermoplasmatota; class Poseidoniia; order Poseidoniales; family Thalassarchaeaceae; genus MGIIb-N2. Next base: position 8,704 of record DAYJ01000041.1, read on the forward strand.
GTTCAGGCGGCAGTTCCAGATGGTAGGACCGTGAAATCAGTAGGTGGAGGGCAGACAAATACCTGTATTCTTCTTACAGATGGTGGCGTTATGTGCTGGGGGAAAGACCATGTTGGTCAGAATGGTGATGGGGGCACTTCATCAGCTACACATTCAGCCTCATCCAATGTTGCATTACCTGACGGTAGAGCCGCAGTTCACTTGGTTGTAGGAGATTTCCATTCATGTGTTATTCTTGACAACGGACAGGTGTCCTGTTGGGGATATAACACGGATGGAATGCTTGGAGACAATACTACTACCAGTTCTATCACCCCGGTAATCTCACATCTCCCAAATGGATCTGTTGCAGTAGATTTGGCTGTTGGTATTTATCATTCATGTGCAGTAATAGAAAATGGTTCAGTGTATTGTTGGGGGCACAATAACAAGGGCCGATTAGGAGTAGGTTTTACTGGCGGGGAATTACATACTCCTCAGCATGTAGTTGGTGCGACAGATGTCGTAGCAATCGACGCTGATGAGTGGCATACCTGTGCATTGAATAGAAATGGAACAATACTCTGTTGGGGCTACAATAAGCAAGGCCAACTAGGATTAGGCCATTCTGGTGATCGAAATACTCCACACGAATTGGATTGGTCATCAGCTCCATTTGCGGCTCCCTCTGGGGCGGCTCCAACTTCTATATGGATAGAGGATAGTTTGCGAGGTCAAATGCAAAAGGGAGATAGTAATGTCTGGAATCTTAGCCTTCATCTTCCTGAAGAAACACCGCTTGGAATCTATGGCCTTGAACTCAATCTCATGATGATTGATGGTACTCGTTCAACAATCTCCATGAATCAAGTCATCGAAATTATCGGCGTAGATTCGGATCGTGATGGTGTTGTAGATGCAGAGGATGCTTTCCCAGATAACCCTGATGAAAATTCGGATCGCGATGGTGATGGAGTTGGTGACAATTCTGATGTATTCCCTGATGATTCAACTGAGGCCTTGGATGGCGATGGGGACGGCGTAGGAGATAATATCGATGCGTTCCCAATCGATCCTACTGAATGGAAGGATTCCGATTCCGATGGTGTAGGAGACGGGGCAGATTTCTACCCCTATGATGCAAGTAAATCCAATTCACCCACTACCTGGATGATTCTAGCACCTGTGGGGGCACTTCTTTCCCTTCTTTTCCTAGTCATGTTCATTCGAGTATGGACTCGAAATGCTTCGGATGGCGAAGCGCCTACTCGGAAGTTCCGTGGACGGAAAAATCCTGATCGCAAGTTCTGAGATTAATCACTGCTCTCGTCCTAATATTAGCAGAGGGTCCTCTTCTTCATCCATCGATGCTGTAAGGGTGGCAAGTACATACCCTAATACAATCATCACTCCTGTAGCTAATCCAGCCCAACGGATTGTCAGTCCTCCAAGTACGTCCTCCGTTGGTATCTCGCCGATGATAGCCAAGATGCCTAGAGTAGAGAGTGAGAGGAAAAGTAGCCCTCCAACCTGTAACCATGGGGCTCGGCCCCTCCCGAGGAGGCCAAGCATCGATCCAGCGATAATCATCCAGGCGATCATGGCCGTCCAAAGTGCTTGCATGAGGATTGAGCGAAGTCTGTCTTCTATCGCTGGTGATTCCTCACCTTCAATCATCATGAGGGCGATAATGACGGCTGTTGCAGTACCGATTCCAGCTCCAGACAATCTTCTGAGGCTCATTCTTGCTCACTCCTGACGTTTGCTTGGATGAGTTGTTCCATTCGTTCGATTTCCCCTTTACTCAAGGGAGGAGAGGTTCTCGGAACAACTGCTTTGGATTCAATCTGTACCATCAGTCCAATTGCCAATATCGCTGCGATGAGAAGGCCGAATGTACTTCCAATTGCAGTAGTTAACGCCTCGCTGAGATCAGTCTTGGTGATGATACTTGATTCAATCAAGAGTAATGCTCCTATGAGGCCGAGAGATGTAGTTAGGATTAGGCCAATTAGTGCTATCCAGCGTTGGTCTCCATACAACCATACGATCACCGCTCCGAATAGAGAAGCTGTGATGAGGCCGACTATACCGGAGGCTGCGTACGAATCCCATCCATTGGGCGTCGTGAATGGACTCCATTCCGGATCTATCGTCAGGATGCCTCCGAGTGTAACTGCGGAGATCATGAGTAAGCCACCTGTAGTTCTCCAACCTCTTGGTACTGGACCAACAGGGGTGACTCCGCCAAATACCATCAGATATATCCCGATACAGAGAATTCCAACAATCCCAACCACGTACAGTCCGATCTCTGCGATGCCTCCGACTTGCCCTCCGGCGGAATTGGTTGCTGTCAGCCCCAATCCAATTAGGACTAGGATGGAGAGGGGAATGAATGCACGCCGTTGTATACTCTCTGAGCGATGAGTCCAGAGTGTCAGGATGCTAGGGAGTCCAACGAAGAGGAGCATCCAGAAAACCGCCGAGGGGGTATCCATGATGTTGGATACAATGGAACAAAGCAATGAACGTTGATGCCTTCAGAGGGTGTAGAGTGTGTGCAATAGCATTGCGACACTTCGCGACACGCTCAAATAGGGGCCGATGGTCGCCGAGACGCTACAGAGGTGAAACGCATGGTGAAGATGCCCCGGAAGGTCAAGCGGTACAGTCCTTCCGCTGGCCGTCATACCGAGCACACCGTCGAGCGCGTCAAGAAGCGCCGAGCCTCTGAGCTAAAGTGGGGGCAACGTCGTTTCCGGCGTGTTACCGCTGGTTACCGTGGTTTCCCACGTCCTAAGCCAGAAGGTCGCGAGAAGCCTACAAAGCGAATTAATCTCATCTTCCGCTGCACTGAGACTGGAAAGGCTCACTCTCCAGCAGGTCAGCGGGCTAAGAAGTTCGAATTAGTGGATAAGTGAGGGTGTCAAACATGGTCGGTCGTTTCCTTCGAGTTACCTGTAAGGACTGTGGTAACGAGACCGTCATTTTTGAGCGGGCATCCACAGCTATCGACTGTGGCGTCTGTGGCGCTGTCCTTGCACAGCCCGCTGGCGGTAAGGCCAAGCTTGTCGGCTGTGAGATTCAAGAAGCCCTCGAGTGATCGGGGGCGTCCAAGTTGTCTTCCGAAATTGAGTATCCTGAAGAAGGCGAGTTCGTAGTAGTCACTGTTCAAGGAATTGAGAAGAACGGAGCATATCTCTCCCTTCAGGGATACTCTGACGATATCAGGGCCTTCGTCTTCATTGGTGAGGTCAGTTCGGGCTGGGTTGCTCGTGTTCGAGATCATCTTCGAGAGGGACAGAGAACCGTTGCTCGCGTCACTAGGGTCAAAAAAGATCGGCGTAGTGTTGATGTCTCGATTAAGTCCGTCTCCGATGAGCGTAGACGTGAGACGCTCCAAGATTGGAAGAATGAGCAGCGAGCTAGCCAGTTGCTACGGATTATCTCCGAGCGCGCAGGATGGTCAGATAGTGATTATGAGTCCATAGGTCTCCAGTTATCGGAGACATTTGGTGGCCTCTATGGTGCTTTTGAGGCTGCGGCGGCGGCACCTGAATCTCTTGCAGAGTTTGGGTTTGAGGGCGATTGGATACCAATGCTCGTTGAGACTGCCCTTGAGAATATCGTTCCAGCAAGCGTCATCATTCGTGGCCGCTTCCATATCGAGGTGTGGTCAGACAAGGGAGTTGAGGTCATTCAAATCGCTCTTGGTGCGGCTGAAGATGTTGCAGAGGGTATGGAGGAGGTGCAGGTCGATTGCTACTATGATGGGGCACCCGAGTATAGGATTGAGGTAGTGGCGCCTGATTACAAGTCAGCAGAGAAAGCTTACGAAGACGCCAGAGAGGCAGTTTCATCTCACATTAAGAAGGCAGGCGGCCACTTTGAACTTCATCGAGAGTAAGGCTTGTTTGACTTCTCTTTCCGGATGCTTCTTGAACCCGGTCGCTAGCACTAGGGGGTATAGGTGATTCAGCAATGGCTCGAAGTCGACTCCAGAAGTGCCAATCTTGTGGTCAATACGGCTTAGGAAAGGAATGCAATGAATGCGGAGGACCTATGCTTGCCGCTGCCCCCATCAAGTTCTCTCCTGAGGATAAGCAGGGTGAACGTCGTAGAGAGAGGAAACAAGTTGGTAAGGGTGAATGGTCTACTGTTCTACCTACCCTTGATCCTCGAGGTGAAGAGGAATGAATCGCTCCATCACACATTGGTGCGGTGATTCAGATGAAATACCTCAAGAGATGGTCATTCTCCTTGCACTCCCTGGGGTGGGAAATGTTGGCAAAGTTCTAGCCGATGCCATTATCGAAGAACACAAAAGTGATCTAATCGCTTGGATTATGCATCCTGATTTACCTCCACATGCAACCTTAGTTGATGGGTTACTGCGGCCACCTCGTATCGAGATCCATCTTGTCCAACTTCCTGTAGGTCTTCCTTTGCTGATTGTTACGGGAGATGCTCAGCCATTGACACCTGCTGGCCAGTTTGAACTTTCTACTCGGTTGCTAGAGATGTTCGCAGAAGCGAAGTCGGAGATCATGTTCATTCTCGCTGGATTGGCAGCAGAGGTTGAGGACGATTCTGTTCATCTTGTTTGTTCAGATGAAGACACTAGAGATGCATTCGCAGCACGCGGTATTGAGGCATCCACTGAGGCACCTGAAGCAGGTATGATTGGGATGGCTGGTCTTCTAGCAAGCATGGCACCGATGCATTCACTCGCATCAGCTTGTATTGTAGCAGAGACTCTTGGTTCAACTGTGGATGTGATTACAGGTCAGCGCATAGCAAACTGGATTGAGCAACGTCTTGGGATACCTCTAGCCATTAGTGTTGATACCACTGAAAAGACCGCCGAGCGAATCAGAAAGGAGATTGCGATGGACACCAGTGAACTCGATCGTTTGCTTGAATCCTCAGAGCCATCACCGGAATTCTACGTCTGATTAACCACCTGAAGATACTATAATTGTCTCAAGATTGATTGATTCGTTGATTTTGGTAGAACTCGGAAGGATTCGTCCATCATACGTTACGAGAACAGTACTAGGCAAGATGCCCGCTGAGTCGAGAATTTGTTGGACTGAGGAGCCTGGTTCTACATCGACTTCGTGCACCTTGCCTTCTACATTCAGTGAGATACGCATGTTTCGTCGAATCCATTCTGGGCTTCATGCTTTGCGATTGACAATTAAGTCAGGGAGTGCTTATGACCGGGGGGCAATTCGCCGACACACAGCCGAGATCGCATAGCCCGGTATTGCGGTGGATTCGAAATCCACTGTCCCATGGACGCGGGGGTTCAAATCCCTCTCTCGGCGCCTTATTTGTCCGGAGTATTCTATTCTATAGGCGCCAATCTGCACATTCATCCGAAGATGAGATGAGGATTAGACTTGTGTCTCGGATACACTTGATTTGTTTCTGGCCGCCGAACTCTCCGGGTTGCCCATTGATTATCGCAATTATGTCGCCTCGTTGTATCCCTCTAGCTCGATCTGGCACGTTCATCTTGAATCCAATCACTGACAGGACTCCACTTGAATCTGCCATCTTGATTCTCCAAGTCGTCTGATTGGATCCATCTGGTTGAATTCCCGGTCTCAACTCAATCGCCCATACCTTACCAATTGCGTTGACACGAGGATGTATGTCGATTAACTCAATGTCATCCTCTTGGGGTCCATCTGAAAGTTCGATACTAGCAGAATTGTCTACTTCAATCTGGATTCTTCCTCGCCATAGTCCAGGTATTCCACCCCTTATACGGACCCGCGCGTCTTTCTGAAGTCCTCGTGTAACATTCTTGGGAGCGGTACGGAAGGCGTTTTTCACCTCGGCTTGATCATGACCCTGGCGTAAAGTGAAGGAGAAGGTGACTCCTCCATCTTCCAATTTAGGGGGTTGAATCATACTGAAGATTTCTCCCTCCACTGTTACACGTGGTTTGATGTGACTAATCGGTGTCACTGGCACGGTTCGAGAGAAAGCTTCTGTAGTTAGATCGGACGGTAATTGAGCATCATGGCCTCCATTTGGGCATAGTGCTACGTAGGTACATGTTCGACATCTTGCATTAGGTTCAGGTTCTGTTTCAATTTCCATACCTCCGGAGGCAAATCGAATTACTGGAGATGGTTCGCATGGTGCATCTTCCTCAGATTGGATATTGGATAGGGTAGAGTGAATCTCAGACAAATCTTCAGCCATTCCAAAGAGGTCCTTTTCTGCCGGTGGATCTACCATTTTCCGGTAACCTCCATCTCCAAGATACCATATTTCGAGTCCATCGATAGTTTCCATTCGATTGTGAGTTTCCCACCATAACCAGGCGTACATCCGGAGCTGTTGAGGGTAGAGTTGGGATCGATCAGTATTACCCAATGATGCCTTCAAGTCAATGATCCGAGTCTTCCCGTCCCAGCGGTAGATGAGATCGTATTCCCCTTGGAACCACTGTTCCGGATGGATACTATTCATGGAGAAGTCGGGTGCATCTGGATCAACAAACCAAGGCCGAGATATGGCCCATGCTTCTGACCATTTAATGTCCCCAGTGTCTGCTTCTATAGGTTCTAAATTCAATCCTTTCCAAGGAAATCCATTGGGTGATGGCCATTCATATCGTGTGCTTCCAGTGCGCCACAATGCTATTTTCTCATCACTGAATTCCTCTTTGCATCGAACAACCTCTTCAAGGTGTAATTCGATTCCTGCTTTCGACATACTTCGGACTATTTCTGGATCGAGATCTGTTCGTTCACCTACACGATTTGGCCTCATCTCCCAACGTAGCAAAGCCTCTTCAGTACAACGAAGAAAGTGTGCGTCTACACGGGCAAAAGCCCATTCTCGCAATCGTTCTAGAGTATGTGGTCGATTCTCAGGTAAAATTCCATTCAAGGTCGGGCCAGGCCATCCATCGACGCTTTCGATCGCTAGGTTTCCATTTTCATCCAAAGGTGAAACTAGGATGCGGTCGGGCATATTGTCTCCAATCAATGCTGGGCTCTCTCTAAGTACTCTTGAGATACAATTCTCGACAGCGATTCCGCGAACCACTGCGACTGGAGCTGGTTCCTTTAGTTTCAACACGTAACTCATCCAGTACTGCCGTGGGCAACTCCTCCAGATGCCTACCTTGGATGCCGACAATCGATTCCATCCAGCGACCCTGATGTCAACTGGATCGATCAAAGTGACCGGCATGGGTGGCCATTCGACGCGAGGGGTATTGAATACGACGTTCAACGCTCGATTGATTCGATGATAGTAGTACGTCCAATCTTAATCTGGGGTGCTCCTTCTCTCCATCCCAATTCACCGTGCCGAATAGTCACGGCATCGCCTACCACAATCGAATCGAAGGTACGTGATCGATTTGAACCGAATGCAGCGATTTCCACCACACCGCTCCCATCCCACAGATGTAGTGTTCGAATTGACCATGGTCTTCCACTTTGCGAAGTTCCACTCATTGAACCGATAGATACTACCTCGCCAGAGACTGTTGCTCGGGAGGGGATAAGGCCCAATCTAATCCATTGTTGATCGGATTTCGGGTCGATGAGACGACTGCGTCCATCGAGGAATAGACGTGCTCGATCTCGATGATGCCCCGGGTTCGCATCAGCAATGGCTACCTCTCCATGCCATGCGTCAGAATCCACTACGCCGGACTCAGACTCCTCAACTACAACATACGTGGTACCTACTCGAAGATTAGCGACCCGTACTGTCTCTCCGTATGGATTTTCATTCTCTATCCATCCTCCATCGATGGTACCTTTTACACATATCCGGCTTGGAAGTTTTGCAATCCTAGTTGACCCCTGGGGAAGTGCATCTGGATCCAGAGTATGTAGTTCAGGAAGGAATACTCTGAGCGCACGATCCTCAGGTTTTGATGAGTAGCCGCAGACCTCCATACCATCACAATGTGGACAATGGAGCGGGTGGCCAGTTGGTGTCCCGCCCGGTTTGATCCATTCCCAGTCCTGCTCAGGTACACTGCCCATTCCATTGCGAATAGCTTTCAAGCGAGTCGTCTCTGTGTCCATATCTTCATCTTCATGAGCATCGATTCTGTGGACATGTCCGTCGAGTAGAAACCATCCCTCTAGACAATCTACACCTTGTGCATCAGCTTCACGGGTTTGATGCCAAAGCCAGCGATAGAATCTCAATTGCGCTTCCAGATTCGGCTGAGGTCGTCCACCATGAAGTCCGGATTTTATGTCGACAATGGTTGCCTTGGAACGCCAACGGTGTACAACATCCATCTCTCCCGATGCCCAACCTCCAGGGTGATGGATGCGCTGTGGTTCATTGATTCGAGGGTCCTTCATCCAGGGTCTAGATATCTCCCAAGCTTCCCACCAATCTACCAATTCTCCTGAATTCTGGAAGCCCGGGGCCTTCTCTTCTCGAGTGGAGTCCCATCGAGGTGCAGGCGGATTATGGGGGTCTCCAGTCATGCGATATGTTTCGAGATGAGGACCACCTCCTTCTGCCAGACAAGAATTCGCTGTTGCAATCTGCATCTTCAGGCCAGCCCGGATCTGTTTCCGTATTGTCGCAACTTGAATTGCATCGATATCGGCTTCATCCGTCTTCCATGGCGTCTCTTCCCATTGTTGCAAAAGTGTCTGGTAGACGTAATCTGCCATCTCAGGTACGAGAGAATGAAGCCAATCATGGATTCCTTCAATGGAATCTACAGGTGTTGTTTGTACAATTTCAGTTTCCATAGCACCCTGATGTTCAAGCCATCTCGAACGCCCATGCGGTGGACTTCCGTCCCTTGGGGGAGATTCCATCAATAGGCCGACCACAGCGTCTTCAAGAAGAATCCCTAGAAGCATCGAAGGTCGTACAGGACCTCTGAGGCCGAGTCGTCGATTAACCATCCAACCTCTTGGACATCGTTCCCATGAAACAAGGGAGCTGCCACTCAGTCGATTCCTACGTCTCCGTCCAGCACCACCGAATGGAGGTCGATTTACAGGCATGCATATTCCCCGATTTACTTGGTGTAGAAATATTCCCCTGATGCCTTCTGTTCCCTATCTTTGCGACTGTCGGGCTTGTTGATTCTCGGCCTTTTTGTGTCTTGATCACGACGGAAAGTAATTCCAACATTTTTCAGGAATCGATTCATTCCTTGTCGGAGATGTAGAGGTCCGACGGCTGTTCCTTCGACTCCACCCTCGCCCTCAAAAACAAGTAATGAATCACTTACAATGTCGATGAAGTATATGTCGTGGTCAATCACCATAGCAGCCTTCTCTTTGGAGACCATTGTCCTTCTGATTGCCTTTGCAGCCTCCATTCTAGCATTAGCATCTAGGTGAGCCGAGGGTTCATCCAAAAGGTAGATGTCAGCATCTTTACCAAGACATAGAACAATCCAAACAGCCTGGAGTTCTCCTCCTGACAGTTTACGTGCCTGTAATTCAAGCAATTGATCCACATTTAGTGGCCTGAGAACTTTAGTTTGGAATTCACCAGAGTGCCATGCTCTACCTAACTCAGTATCCAACCATTCTCTTACTGTACCATCGAAGGTTGCTTTGACATGTTGTGGCTTGTAGGATACCTTAGCATCCATAGTAGTCCATCCTTCGTCTGCTTCTAATTCTCCTGCAAGAATGCGGACCAATGTTGTCTTTCCAGTAGCATTCGGCCCTACTATGCCTACTACCTCTGCAGAATGAACAGTGCCCTCATCTGAATTAAGAGTGAATTCACCCAATGATTTCTGTACCCCTCCCCACTGTAGTATTGGTTCACCAATTTCTTCCGATCTTATCCGACCAGTATGGAATTTAATCGGTTTATCTCGGATTCGCATGTTTTGTTCAACTAGATGGCCATTGAGATACGCATTGATAGCAACTCGAGTAGTTCTTGCTGGAGTATATATTCCGTAGCCTGCTCTCTCTCCATAGACGATGTGTACTTGATCACAAAGAACGTCAAGAATCGCCAAATCATGTTCGACAACGAGTACTCTCTTACCCATCTCGGCTAATGCTTGTATGATTTTAGTTACCCTCAATCTTTCATGAATGTCTAGGTACGATGTTGCTTCATCAAAGAAATAAACATCTGCATCCTTCAGAAGTGTAGCACATATCGCAACTCTTTGTAGTTCTCCCCCTGACAATGCTCCTAGTTTTCGATCCATCAGGTGAATGATGCCCATTTCTTCGGTCCATTTTTCCATTTCATTACGATCATCTACTCTAGCTAGAAGTTCACTAACTAAACCATCGAATATTTTTGGTAATTTGTCTACGTATTGTGGTTTTACTGCAACGCTCACTCCGGAAGATGCAACTTGCTCTAGGTAATCTCTGAGTTCCCCTTTGGGATAATTATCAATGATTTCATCCCATTCTTTTTCTCCACCCCAATCGCCAAGATTAGGGCGTAGAGATCCGGAGAGTATCTGTACAGCAGTGGATTTACCCATTCCGTTTTGGCCCAGAATACCGATGACTGCCTCCTCTCGTGGCGTAGGTAGACGAAATACTCTGAATCCGTTTTCTCCGAAGCAATGAGTCATATCACTGTCAAGTTCTTGTGGTAAATTGATTAGAATCACAGCATCTCCGGGACAATGTTTTGCTCTATTCAAACAAACAGGGCAAGCAGTTTCCAAGATCTTGCATTTGTTGTCGATTACCTGTATACATTCGCTCCCACACATCCCGGCATACTTCTGAAGATATGCGAAAGCAGGCATGTTGGGAGCACACCGGTCCTCCAGTAAGACCGCTACACGCATTTTCTATTCTCCTTTGTCTTCGCTATTGGTAATTACCTGCTAAGGTTGCCTAGAATCGTTCAGAAGAACGTCAAGAAACGGTGTCGGATGTATATCGATAGAGCAAGTGTCAATTTCTCGACCTTGTTCAGTTTCACCCGTTGAGAGAATACATCACCATCATTTCGACGGATTTTCTTCAAGATAGAACGGTAGAATCCCATCATGATGGCTGGACTGAATCGCATTTTTGGCTTCAACATTGGAAGCAAATCAAGGGCGCGATCACGGTAAACCTCGATTCTCTCGATAAATTCTGTAACAAACGGTTCCCATCCAGGGTGTTCTTTGAGGCGTCCTTCAAGCACATCCTCTGGTTGGATTCCATGGCGTGCTAGGTCTTCTATTGGGAGGTATATCCGGCCTCTATCTGCGTCCTCTTGAACATCGCGAAGGATGTTGACTAATTGCATAAAAACCCCCCAAGCTTCAGCGTGTTCACGAGCTTTTGGATTCTCGTATCCATATATGTCAATACAGACGAGGCCAACGGTTGAAGCAACTCTGTAGCAGTATCGGTATAGGTCTTCAAAGGTCTCGTATCTGTCTTGGAAGAAGTCATCTTCCATGCCTGCGATTAGATCATCAAGGTGGATTCGAGGGATATGGTACTTCTGGACAGTGTCCTTTAGAGCTAAGAAGATTGGATCGGTTGATACAAGGTCGTTGTAAGCGGTTGAGAGTTTTTTGCGGAAGAAAAATAGTTGCGACATTTTGTCAATGAAACTAGTACGATCAACAACAGGTACGCGTTGAATCATTTCCTCAATTCGATCAATATATTCGAGTGCCTCCTCATCCTTCGGGCCGGATGATCCCGGAAATAAATCACGATAATCTCCGTCGGCAATATCGTCAGCCCTTCTACAGAAGGCGTAGTAGGCACACATTGCTCTTCGTTGTTCATCGGGCAGATATTTGAATGAGTGATAGAAGTTGGCTGCTTCACGAATTGTAAGTGCTTCACAGTAATCGTATGCTGTATTCAGTATGAAGGGAGGGATGTCCTTCTCGGACCAAACCGGAGCATCGATATTATCGAAAGGGTTTGATAATTTTTCATCTTTGGTTGCCACACCCATGAATCTGGCCGATGCCTTTAGCGCATCCACGGCGGTTACGCTGACTACCCGTACTGCGTCAGAGGTGAGCTCAACCGCGGCTCGAAAACTTGCAATTTTCTGTTCGCGATTTTCGGTAGAGCGTACGGCTTCGACCTTTACGGTCGATTCCTTGGTACGCGTCTCCGACATGGTATCAAGTATAACGAACTCCCGGCCCTATATCAAGTGAAGGGATACGGGCATCGAAGATGCCATTCTGGAACATCTCGATGTTTCATCGGCTCCGCATAAGAAGGCGCCGAGTCCCTCCAGGGAGGAGAGTCGCGATGATACATTGTCTCATGATTCGTTTAATCTCCTTTCTTGGTACTTTCACGCGCCTTTCACTATCAAGTACGTTGTTTACTCGTAGCATATCTACAGTCCGTTGACCGATAATGACGGGTAGCATACATGCAATTCGAAGCCGTCGTTGATTTGAGGGTAGCATGAGGATGTATCGAGTAGCTGCATCGAGGTGTCCTTGTGTGATGTCGAGAAGGTCGTGGTGAATCGGCATGAATTTCTCGTAGTGGTTTGCCTCAGTCAGATCATCTGGTTCCATGCCTGCCGCTTGAAGACGTGTCATCGGGATGTAACATCTTCCGAATCTGAGATCTTCAGGTATGTCTCGGAGTATGTTGATCATCTGTAGCGCCTTGCCGAACCGAATCCCTAGTTCAAACATCTGCTCACTGGCGGGGCCGTCCGCAGAGACCAGGTGAGCTAGTGTCATTGAAGTCCAGAATTCTCCAACACAGCCCGCGACTCGGTAGGCGTAGTCATTCAGCTCCTCATCATTATTTAGTGGCGAGATTGATTGCGAATCGTTTGCTGGTCCGAATCGCTTCAAGTCGAGTGTCTGTCCACCAATGATAATCCCAAGGCATCGACGAACATGAATCCGGTCGTTGTCTGATATTGTGGCCAATGCTGCAAGAGGAATTCCTACATTCCTCAGTAATGTCTCCTCACCTGAATCCGACTGCAGGTCTGCCAATGTAGAGAGGTCAATCATTGGTACATCATCTTGGCTTGTGCTTTTGTCCCATGCATCTAGGGCATCTAAGAGGACTTCAACGTGCCCTGTTTTGGAATCAGCGATAGTATCGGCAACCCTTGCGAGAAGATAGAGCAATCCAACCTGCTTCCTGATTGAACGAGGCAGAACTTTCAGAGTTAAGAAGAAGGAACGGGATGTATTCTCAAGCAGACGATCCGCTTCCGGTCCAATGAGCATCCGGGCACCTCTAAGTGGATACTGAGGCCATGTGTTCTTGACCCTGTGGGGTGAAAGGATTTCACATACTGTATTGCTGATGTATCCTCTCAGGAACGGCTTAATGAATAGGTTCCGATTCCATGGGTTCAGCGGTTGCCATGCAGTGCGGTTCGTGTGCAGAGGAGATTCCCAGCGATTCCCTGTTTTGTCCAGAGTGTGGGGCGCGTCAGACTCCGGGGGCCGTCTCCGGAACTGGCCTTAATTCAGCAAACGCTCCGGCTCCTAATTCTGCCCCTGATTCTGCTAATCTTCCTCCAGTGACTCCAATGCAACAACCCGAACAGATGGGTAATTTTGTTGGAGGGGGGATTGCACCTACTATGGATCCGAATATTGTGCCCCAAAACATTGCAGATGTGGGGGCGGATCCAGAAGTTATCTCAACGAGTTTCCTCTCGTCTTTAGCCGCCGAGATTGAGGGTGGTAATGCTGCACCTCAGCCCACACCTTCTGCACAAGAAGGCCGGTCTACATCAGATATGGTTGTGGACGCGATGGTGGAAGCCGATCGTGAGAAGAAGGCGAATGCGCGGTCTGCTTGGCTCTCCATGAATCAGCAGAGTGCTAGCGATTTTCTGAATGCTGTAGGCGCAGTTCAGAATTCCGCTTCTGTTGACCGTGGAACGCGATCTCTCGATGAGGCTGAACCCATTGAAGCGCCGAGGCCACGTTCTCCTTCGTCCTCAAGCAGCCTTCCAAACGAGCAATTAGTTCGTAGAATGGTGGAGGTAGCAGTCCGCCGAGTTGGTCGTAAACGAGGCGTAGGAACTGAATCTCCACAGGTGAAGGTAGATGGTACTTCAGTCCGCGCGAATGTTACTTACATCGATGATGGCCGCGTTCTTGATAATCCACCTGAACTCCATTCCGCATTTGAGCATGCGATTGATACTGAAATTCGTTTGAAGGGATATGATGTAGTTCTCGATGTTACTCTCTTCCGTAGCAAGGGTGGTTCAGTCGAATTCGCTTGGGGATTTGAACCCGAATCAGCAGCAGAACCTGCCTCTGATGAGGAATTATTCGAATGCGGCGCATGTGGCGGCCTTGTTCGAGACAGTGATCCTTCCTGTCCTACCTGCGGTGCAGAATTTGAGGACGATGATGACGATCCAGAACCGGCTCCTGCACGTAGCGGGCCCCCTAGTGGTCCGCGTGGTCCATCAAGAGGCGGG
>DAYJ01000041.1:23395-23574 GCA_002506875.1 Euryarchaeota archaeon UBA40
CAAGAGGCGGGCCTGCAGGCGGAGGGCCACGTGGTCCATCTCGCGGAGGTCCTCCTAGTGGACCTAAGGGCCCCTCTCGCGGCGGCCCCCCAAGTGGTGGTTCGAGAGGTCCATCTGGTCCTAAGGGACCATCCCGCGGCGGCCCCCCTGGCGCCGGTCCAAAGGGGCCATCTCGTGGC
>DAYJ01000041.1:23872-29163 GCA_002506875.1 Euryarchaeota archaeon UBA40
CCATCTCGTGGCGGCCCCCCTGGCGCTGGTCCAAAGGGCCCATCTCGTGGCGGCACCCCTGGTGCAGGTCCAAAGGGGCCATCTCGTGGCGGCCCCCCTAGTGGCCCCAAGGGCCCCTCAGGACCCAAGGGCCCATCTGGCCCTAAGGGGCCAAATCGAGGAGGCCCTCCCAGCGGAAAGAAGGGCCCATCTGGGCCAAAGCGTAAGGGTCCACCTAAGTGATTGCTAAGATCCTAACTTGAGGTTAGGTAAATTCAGAGAAGGCCTGCTTGTTCAAGAGCAGTTTTTAGCACAGCTCCAATTTCTGATGGGTCTCGAGCGACATGGATGCCAGCCTCTTCAAAAGCAGCGAATTTTTCTGCAGCAGTACCTTTTCCTCCACTGATTATTGCTCCTGCGTGTCCCATGCGTTTTCCAGGTGGAGCGGTAGCGCCAGCAACGAATCCTACGATTGGCTTGGTAACGTTATCCTTCGCCCAAGCGGCGGCCTCTTCTTCAGCCGACCCTCCAATCTCACCTATCATGACGATGGCTTCGGTTTGTGAATCAGCTTGGAAGGCAGCGAGACAATCGATGAATCCAGTCCCATTCACTGGGTCGCCTCCAATCCCAATGCAGGTAGATTGTCCTTCATTGATACTCATTGTCTGCGCTACCGCTTCATAGGTCAAAGTACCAGATTTGGATACGATACCAATACGTCCTTTCGCATGGATGTGGCCGGGCATGATACCAATCTTGGCGCCTCCTGTATCTCCTGGAGTGATTATTCCTGGGCAGTTGGGTCCAATCAATCGGATTCCTGGACGGTCATCGACATATGCAACCGCTTTGACCATGTCCAATGTAGGGATTCCTTCAGTGATGCAGATAATGACTCCTTCACCCTTGATCCTGTCGAAGGCTTCAGCCGCCTCCATAATCGCACCTGCGGCAAAAGGTGGAGGCACATAGACGACGCTTGCATCAGCGTCCGTAGCCTTGATCGCATCCTCAACGGAATCCCATACAGGTACTTCCCGCACACCGAGGTCGACAGTTTGGCCTCCTTTACCCGGAGTACACCCTCCTACTAGGTTTGTACCGTATTCCGCCATCTTAGTCGCGTGAAAAAGTCCTTGACGTCCTGTGATGCCTTGCACAATCACTTTCGCATCCTCATTTATCCATACAGACATTATTCGCCACCTCCGATTAGTTCGACGATTCGTTGGGCTCCGGCAGCTAGGTCATCCGCAGGATGGATATTGAGCGTGCTCTCAGCAAGTATCGCCTTGCCTTCGTCGACATTCGTACCTGCTAGGCGGACAACGAGTGGTACCTCCAAACCGAGATTTTCCACCGCGGCGATAACACCGCGGGCAATGATGTCACAGCGCATTATGCCTCCAAAGATATTGACGAGAATACCTTTCACATTCGGGTCCTCAAGAATGATACTGAATGCAGTTGTTACTTGTTCTTCATTAGCGCCTCCGCCGACGTCAAGGAAGTTTGCAGGGTCTCCACCTTTGAGTTTGATGACGTCCATGGTTGCCATTGCAAGTCCTGCACCATTCACCAAACAACCGATGTTGCCATCGAGTTTGACGTAAGAGAGACCTGCCTCACTTGCGCGGATTTCCGCTTCATCCTCTTCACCCATATCACGCATGTCATCCCAGTCCTTGTGGCGAAATTCTGCATTGGAATCGAAGCCGACCTTTGCATCCAGGGCAATGATCCCGTTATCGACAGTCTTCACAAGTGGATTGATTTCTACCATTGTGCAGTCATTTGCAATGAATACCGAATGGAGCTTAGAGAGCATCTTCATGAATGACTTCAGGGCACCTCCTTCAAGTCCTAATGCGGCACCAAGGTTTCTCGATTGGAATGGTAGTAGACCTGAATTCGGATCAATCCAAATCTTGTGGATTGCCTCAGGTGTGGATTCAGCAACTTCTTCGATATCCATCCCGCCTTCGGTGGATGCCATAATCAGGATGGACTTTGCTTCACGATCCACGAGCATAGCAAGGTAGTATTCGTGGGCGATGTCACATCCAGATTCGACGTACAGGTTGCGAACAAGTTTACCTTCCTCTCCTGTCTGTTTAGTGATGAGTATATGTCCAAGGATGTTAGTGGCGTAGGTTTCAACCTCTTCTCTTGAAAAAGCAATCTTTACTCCACCTTCCATCTGGAGTTCGCCTGTTTCAGGGCAGTATAGATTCCCTTTTCCACGCCCTCCTGCGTGAATCTGACTCTTCACGGCGACGACCTTAGATCCCAGATTATCGTAAGCAGTAAGCGCTTCTCCGACCGTCGTGCAATGTACTCCATCGAGGACTGGCACTCCGGCATCTCTGAACAGTTGCTTGCCCTGATACTCGTGGATGTTCATGGTGCTCAGCCAAGGGTCAGTGGAGTCCGTCTTTAACCCTGACCGATGGAATATAAGATTCGAAATATAGGCAGAATGCACATGAATCAGTAATGTTTGGGCTATACATGGATGTCATCGTTCTAGCCGGTGGTTTTGGCACTCGTCTTCGTCCATGGACCTCGCATATGCCGAAACCCCTTGTGCCTATTCTTGACCGTGCCATGATCGAGCACGTGGTGGATGTCCTCCCTGAATCCGTCGTCACTCGTGTTCTTATCGCAGCTGGTTACGGTATCGAAAAGATGCGTATTCATTTTGAAGAAATGTCGTTGCCCTATGAGGTCGTAATTGTCGAGGAGACCGAACCGTTGGGGACTGGAGGGGCGATTGCCAACTGCCGACCTCACCTTTCCGGCGGTACAGTGTGTGTCATAAACGGTGATCTACTGACGAGCCTTCAAGTTGAAAAAATGCTAATTCAGCACCGAGAAGATGGGAACAGCGTCACGATATCGCTATGGGAGGTGGAAGATCCATCGAGGTTTGGTGTTGCTGATTTTGATTCGGTTTCGAGAAAGATTCAGAGGTTCCAGGAGAAACCTCCGAGGCATGAGGCCTATTCGAATCTCATCAACGCGGGAACCTATCTAATCGAACCTGAACTATTCGACGAGATGCCTCTAGGTCGATTCAGTATTGAGAGGGATCTCTATCCTCATGTTGCTGAAAGTGGGCGTTTAGGTGGATTCCCATTTGAAGGCTGGTTCGTCGATGCTGGAACTCCGCCATCATATATCGAAGCAGTACAGACCTCTATTCGCCATGGGCGTCATCGAAATGGGAAAATCGAGCGTGATAATTGGACTCTTTCTGCTATACATGACCAAGTCATAGGTTCATCAATTTCTGATGATGTTGTAATCTCAGGGAATGCTGAAGTCATTAGTTCTGCAATTTTGAATGGTTGTAAAATCGAAGAAGGTTCACGGATTAAAGATTGCATGATTGGTTCTGGAAGCGTGGTAAGTAAAGGGGCAAAAATCGAGGGTGTAGTCGTTGATTTTGATGTCATCGTCCCTGAAAATCATATTCAGAATGGCGGGCGTTTCCCTCCAGAGTAAATGCGGCGACAGTGGTTTATCCCAGCACCTCTTGATACGGCTGTGAATGGTTTCGGGAGCATCCGGTTCGCGGGTAAGTTGCGCCCTTCTCAGAGTGCAGCTTCTTCCATCATCCGTCGTGAACTTGAATCCGGAAATCGTCGTCTACACATCGTCGCCCCACCCGGTTCAGGTAAGACGATTCTAGGTCTGTATGTCTGGTCTGACATGATTCGGTTGCCTACCCTTGTTCTTTCTCCGAATTCTGCAATTCAAGCTCAGTGGGCAGCAAGAACATCTCTGTTTGATTTGGATGGTAAAGATGAATTTATCAGTACAGATCCCAAGAAGCCAGGTCTTCTCACCTCTCTAACCTACCAATCTGTAACCATGCCTCGTAAAGGAGGTGAAGACCTCGATAAAGTGGCTTTGGAATTGTGGGCGGAAAAACTCATTGAAGATGGAGAAGCAATGACGCATGAAGAAGCGAATGCATGGCAGATGGATCTTCTTCAAAGAAATAAGAAATATTACACAACTCGTTTGTCAACCTATAGGAAAAAGGTTCGTGATGAATTTGCAGAACATGGTAATGCTCTTTGGACTTTACATGAAAGTGCTAAAGAAAATCTCATGCTACTCAAAGAAGCAGGTATTGGCTTGATTATTTTGGACGAGTGTCATCACTTAATGCACCATTGGGGGCGTATTTTGAGCGAAGTGCGTGAAATGTTTGATGATCCAATTATTCTAGGTCTTACTGCCACTCCTCCAGATGGAACAGGATTCAAAGAATCTGATGTTCAAAGGTACGACGATTTCTTTGGTCCAGTAGATTACAGTGTTCCAGTTCCTGCTCTTGTTCGTGATTCAAATTTAGCCCCTTACCAAGATCTGTGCTATTTCGTACGTCCTGCAAGCCACGAGTTGCAGTACATTGCGAGAGTCGATGAGGAATTTGAACAGTTGCTGAATGAACTGAGAAATCCTGAATTTGAGATGGAACCAGATAGAACATCTTCACTCGACCAGTGGATAATCAATGAATTGAAGGAGCGAAAATCACCTTCTGGAGAACATCTATCGTGGGATGATTATGAGCGCAAGTTTTCAGCATTTGCTGAAGATTCCCGTCGGTTCTTGCGAATGAACAGATTACCTTTTCCATCAGGAGTTCCAAATCTAGACTATGATCCGAATGACCAATCCTTTACCAAAATGAGTGTTTTGAGAACAGTTCTTTCTCGATATGTCCGACATGGATTACGTAGATCGAAAAGTAAGAAAGACCATGCTTTATCTGAATCTGTGGTTGCTCGACTTCGAATGCTTGGCATTCAAATCACTGAGACAGGGTCGCGTCCTTGTGCCTCTCCAGTTGGCCGAGTAATGGCTTATGCCTCTGCGAAGGTAGAAGCTGTGAACGAGATTATTAATGTTGAAATGCAATCATTAGGACCAGATATACGCGCAGTCATCGTCACAGATTTTGAGAAAACTTCAGCCACCACCTTGGTAGAAGGTGTCCTTGACAAAGAAGCGGGTGGGGCGATTTCAGTTTTGAGAACTTTAGTTCATCATCCTGCTGGAGATTATCTTGACCCGATACTCATGACTGGGAGCACAGTTTTGGTTGATGATGACCTTTATGAGAAATTTATTGAGAAAGCGGAAAAATGGGTCAAAGAACGTTCACTCGACATCAAATTAGAGGATAAACCTCACCAAGGATTCCATGAAATCCACGGCAGAGGAAAGGATTGGATTCCTCGATATTATTCGTTAATGATTACTGAATTTTTCCAAGAAGGATTCACTCGATG